>NZ_JAHHPO010001013.1 GCF_024606365.1 Endozoicomonas sp. ONNA2 | reverse complement strand
AGTGACTGTCCACTTAGTCAGAAAATATGATTTCATTTGGTTAACTACTTATCATATCGGGTCAAGTGAAAAGTTAAGGAGGACGAATGGATTGGCGTAATAACGTAGTTTCTGAATTTGCTGAGGCCATGGGCATCAGGGGGTTCGATTTTGGTGATACCGGCGTAGCATGCTTTGACATTGAAGGGGCCGGATCCTTTTGCATGGAGCAAAAGGAAGAGGGCGTATTAATGTATATGGCTCGGGAGATAGACCCCTTTAATAGTCTGCCCATTTTAGAAAGTGCCCTGGCACAATGCCATTACAAAAGGAGCTTTACCTATCCTCTACAGGTAGGATTTAATGAAAATCAACTGGTTATCTGTCTGTTTATGGATGATTCTGATTTCAACCGACCCAGTGTGGAACGTGCTATGCAGTTTCTGATGCAAAAGACAGATGAGCTAACATTATAAGTATTAAAAAGCTGTTTTGAACAGATAAGGGGATTTTCAGTACCTCAACCCATCAATTCTGAATAGAGGTTACTACCATGGCGAACAATATCATCAAGACGGGTGATCTGGCTGACAAGGCGCTGGAAAAAACGCAGGAAGGCTTTGCCAATCCGGATCAACCAGAAGCAGGGGCGGCAGGACGTTTCGCAGAGCTGGTTGGCCAGAAACCCGATGAAAACATACAGGTGGCGAATATTAACCCCATTGAAGTGTCTGCTAATCGCGACGCACCGGCCCTGACCCTGGGAGATAAGGTGCTTCAGGGTATGCAGGGGCTCAGGGACCATGTGGAAAGCAGGGCTGACCTGGTCAAGCAGCACCTGGTACCTGGCGAGGCGATGGGGATGCAGGATATGTTCCGTACTCAGATGGCTATGACGAATCTGATGATTACCGAAGACTATATTGGGAAAATTGTCAGTAAAAGTACTCAGACATTCGATACGCTATTGCGAAATCAGTAATTTTTCTTTTTTCTGTAAGCTGAAGGAAAATAAAGTAATTTTTCTTCAGCTGTCATTAGTCTTCCTATATTTCAAAACTATACTCGGTAAATCGTAATTATTCTGTGCAACTGGCCGTTAAAAGTAGAAGTAATTATTTTAACGTGCATAAGGTTGGCTCGTCATGAAACAGGGGTTTGTCCAGAGCTTTAGAGTTACATTACTGTGTCTTTTCAGTGTTTTATTACTGGGGTGTAAAGTTGAGCTTTATTCCGGGCTTAATGAAAGGGAAGGTAATGAAATGCTTGCCATCCTTCTTGATAATAATATTCCCTCTGAGAAGCTGGTAGATAAAGACAAAATTGTCACCATCATGGTGCAAGGCGGCGACGTTGCAAGATCTATCAAGATTTTGAGTAGCCTTGGTTTTCCGAAAGAAAAATACTCGTCGATCGGTGATATTTTTCCCAAGGATGGTTTGATTTCTTCTCCGACTGAAGAACGGGCCCGATATACCTATTCCATGTCACAGGAGCTGTCATCAACACTATCCATGATTGATGGTGTTGTTACCGCCCGTGTCCATGTGGTGTTGCCCCAGGAGCAGGATAGCCTGACGGATGTCAACTACCCCTCATCAGCCTCAGTGTTTATCAAGTATACGCCTGAGCTTGAGTTGGCCGGCCTGGTTCCGAAAGTAAAAACCCTGGTGGCAAACAGTATTGAAGGGCTTTCATTGGAGAAGATCGCTGTCTCCCTGTTCCCGGCAACTCGCCTGAACTCTGGCAATGTCAGCGCTCCATCAACAGAAACGGTGCTGTTTGTCGATGTTGCTCCTGGCTCTGCAGGGATTATTCGCATAGTTGTCTATGCTTTGATTCTTCTGCTGCTATTGGCAGTGGGTGCCGGTGGCTATTTCTACTGGATGATGGAACAAAAGAAAAAGCAGAAGAAAAAAAAGGGTGATCGTAAATAACGGATGATGTGCACAGGATCGCTATTGTTTGAAGGGCTTATTTGAATAGCTTATTTGTGGCACAGTGCATGCCGGGTTAAATGGTTATTCAGTTGATTATTCAGGGTTAGAATGAAATGAACAGTAACAATGTTTTTCAGGAATACAATGGAACAAGCCTGTTCAATCTCATGGTTGAGTTTAACTTCTTCCCTGTTCGTTATGTGCATGCGAGCTGGCTTAAATCAGATAAACATTTCAAGTTACTGAAAGCACTTCAGACCAGCGTACCTGCACAAATTAATCTATCAAACTATCTGCTGGGCAAGTTTGGTATTGCCAGGCAGTTTGACTATGATTTTGATCGCCCGGATAAAAGGATAGTATTTGCCAGTGCCGAAGAAATTGAGCAATTAGCTTTATACATCGGGCTGGTTCTCAACGAAAGCACTGTCCGGTCAGTTATTCGTCGTGATGAACGTATGGCACTGCAGAAGTGCCTGGGAGAAGAGGCCTACCGATTTACTGTGAAAAAAGCGCAGTTTATCAGCCGGGCTTCAGAAAAAAATGGTCCCGGTGTACTCATTGATTGGAAACACCTGGACCGATTTAAAGCGTTTCTGGAAATGAATGGCCGACAGGTTATTGCCACTGCATTTTCTGATTTGCCCGGAGCCTTCCGGCAACGGTTGATATTAAAAATGCCCAGTAGCTGGAAAAAGATATTAAGCACACCAGATGCCGGGGGACTGGGTCAAGCCCAGTGTGTAAAGTTACTGGTAAAAACACATAAAGAGGTGAATCGACAGTGGCGGCACCTGTTATCCTGAATAATATCCGGCTGGAGCTGGATCCAACCTGTAAAGTGCTCAAGGCAGATGACTATGTTGTTTATCTTGAGGCTCAGGAAATTATTAAGGCAGCTCAGCAGCAGGCTGCAGGTATTACTGAGGAAGCCCGCCAGGCCTTTGAACAGGAAAAAAAGCGGGGATATCAGGAAGGGTTGGCGGAAAGCAAGGCTGAACAGACGGATCATATGCTGAAAGTGGTCAGCAAGACGATCAACTATCTTTCCGATATTGAAAATACCCTGGCCAATATCCTGCTTTCCGGTGTGAAAAAAATCATCGGTGAATTTGATCAGGAAGAGCTGGCCATAAGCCTGGTTAAAAACGCCCTGCAGCATGTCAGAAATGAGAAGCATGTTACCATTCGTGTGCCATCAGCCCAGTACAGTGCTGTCCAGGCACGCCTGAACACCATCCTGGCAGAGTATAAAGGGGTGGGTTTTATTGATCTTGTGGCTGACCCAAGGCTGTCACCCGGCGATTGCATTATGGAGAGTGAGATCGGTGTTGTTGATGCCAGTGTTGATGTTCAGTTACGGGCATTACAGAAGCGGTTTGACAGTCTCCAATCGTTAGCTGCACGCGGCCGTGAGGCCGACATGGCAGACAAGGCTGAATAGGGGAGTACCCACTCAGGCCAGCGTTATTGGAAAAAGCCGATGAGATAAGCAGTATTTACCTCCGCCTGAGGCTTGCCTTGCCCACCAGGACATCACCAGGCGGGCATATTTATTAAAATCCCCTATCTTTATCACTGAAATTTATATTCAGTGAAGGTCCACGCTTATGTCTGAACCCAGCCGTTCCACGGTAATTGGCAGTGCTTTAATTTTGGCCGGAACGGCAATCGGTGCGGGCATGCTTGCTTTGCCACTGGTATCAGCCAGTACCGGCCTGATACCGGTGATGATTATTTTTGTGGTGACGGCCTTCTTCGCGGTTATCTCAGCTCTTTATGCCTTTGAGGCTAATGTTGCCATCAAGCCCGGCTGTAATTTGTATACCATGGCCAGCAGAACATTAGGGCGGTCAGGGAAGGTGCTCTCTGCCATTGCCCCGCTTGGGCTTTTTTACGCATTGATGTCCGCCTACTTTGCCGGCGGGGGATCATTAATGGCGCAATACGTTCAAATGGCCGTTCCCGGGGCGTCATCGCAACTGTGCGTGATTGTCTTTGCCCTGATTGCCGGTGCCTTTGTTTATTACAGTACCCGGGCGGTGGATCTTGTTAACCGTATCTTTTTCACCCTGATGATCGCGACTTTTATCCTTGCCCTGGTTTCACTGGCACCTTCGGTGCGTTATGAGAGTATGGTACATACGGCGAGGGTTGAGTATCTATCGGTTCTGGCGGCACTGCCGGTGATATTTACTTCATTCGGTTATCATGGTGGCATTCCCAGCATCATCATTTATCAAAAGCAACAGCTGAAGCATATCCCCCTTATTTTTCTGTTGGCAACCCTTATTCCGCTGGCGGTATATACCTTGTGGCTGGTGGCAGTGATGGGGGTAGTACCAGAAGGTTTATTACTGGGAATCAGTCAGTCATCTGAGGCAACGGTTCATTTAATTTCAGCATTAAGCGGTGATGAAAAGGTTCACACTATTTTGTACCTGTTTTCTGATCTGGCGTTATTAACATCCGTGTTGGGCGTTGCTCTTGGGCTATTTGATTATCTTGCCAACTTATTACAGAGGGCGGATACCCGAATCCATCGGCTGCAAACCGCCCTGGTGACCTTTATCCCGCCGGTTATTATCGCCATTATGTTTCCGGATGGTTTTGTCGCGGCCCTGGGTTATGCGGCGGTTGCCCTGGCCATTCTGGCTATCCTTCTGCCCACGGCAATGGTCTATGTATTAAGGAAAAAACCGGCCTATGAAAACCCGTTTCGGGCCCCCGGTGGCACGGTTTTGATGTCAACTTGTTTTGTATTTGGCTGCATCATCATTTTGTCCCAATTTATTTCCAGGCTTTAGGTATTTTTGCGTAAGTTGATAATCAAAAGCGAATCTATTGTTAATTAAACATTACTCTGCATACCTTAAATAAAGAAGCGTTCCTTTATAGTGGTTGATCCTGGTTATCGATACTAAAAATATGTTTTTACCGAAACATTGATTTATTTTTGTTCTATATCAATGGCATTAATTTTTGGTTTGTATAAACTTCGCGACTAAATTTTTAACCCTTCCCTGATTTTATCCAGTTCGCTGGCTGTCTCTGTTTGGGTCTTTCCCGGAGATGGTGGTGATAGAGGTTTGCATATGCAGGTTATCAAGGCTGATGTAGCCATCGTCGGTGCCGGAGGTGCCGGTCTTCGAGCTGCCATCGCCGTCGCAGAAAAAAATCCTGAACTTGAAGTTGCATTGATTTCCAAAGTCTACCCCATGCGCAGTCATACGGTGGCGGCAGAAGGCGGTTCAGCCGGTGTCATTCAGGATCATGACTCTCTGGAAAACCACTTTGTTGATACGGTGGCCGGTGGTGACTGGCTTTGCGATCAGGATGTGGTGGATTACTTTGTGACCCATGCCACCGAAGAGATGATCCGCCTGGAACACTGGGGCTGCCCCTGGAATCGTAAGGACGATGGGAACGTCAATGTGCGTGCTTTTGGTGGTATGAAGATCGAGCGCACCTGGTTTGCTGCCGACAAGTCTGGCTTCCATATGCTCCACACGTTGTTTCAGACGTCCACCAAATACCCATCCATCGAACGCTTCGATGAGTATTTTGCCACTGACCTGATCATGGAAGACGGCCGTGCACAGGGTGTTGTCGCCATTGAAGTGAAAACTGGCGAAGCAAAAGTATTCCTGGCGAAATCCGTGGTCCTGGCAACAGGCGGCTCTGGTCGTATTTTCCGTTTCAATACCAACGGTGCCATTGTGACCGGTGATGGTCATGCCATGGCCCTGCGTGCTGGCGCACCGCTGCGTGACATGGAGTTTGTCCAGTACCACCCAACCGGTCTGCCAGGCTCCGGGATATTGATGACGGAAGGTTGCCGTGGTGAAGGCGGTATCCTGTTGAACAAGGATGGTTACCGTTACCTGCAGGATTACGGTCTGGGACCAGAGACTCCGGTTGGCCAGCCAAAGAACAAATACATGGAGTTGGGCCCCCGCGACAAGCTTTCCCAGGCCTTCTGGCATGAGCAGCGCAAGGGCCGGACCATTGAAACGCCCCTGGGCGACGCGGTGCACCTGGACCTGCGTCACCTGGGCGAACAGAAACTGATGGAGCGTCTGCCACTGATCTGTTCCCTGGCGAAAAATTACCTGGGTGTTGATCCGGTTCATCAGCCAATTCCGGTACGTCCTGCGGTGCATTACACCATGGGTGGGGTCAGGACTGATATTCATTGTGCCACCGATCTGGCCGGTCTGTTCGCCGCGGGTGAATGTGCCAGTGTCGGTATGCACGGTGCCAACCGTCTTGGTTCCAACTCTCTGGCAGAGACGGTGGTCTTCGGTAAGGTTGCCGGTGACAGTGCGGCGGATTTTGCCAGCCAGAATGTAATGTCTGACGAAAGCAAATTGCTGGATCATGCAAAAGCGCACCTGGCAGCCATCGACAGCCTGCGCAATGCCAATGGTACGGAAAAAGCATCGCACCTTCGTCACGAAATGGTGAAAACCATGGAAGACAGTTTCGGTATTTACCGGGTAGGTGAAGAGATGCAGGCGGGCCTGGACAAAATCTCCGAACTCCGTGAGCGCTTCAGGAACGTTAAAATAGAAGACAAGAGCAAGGTCTTCAATACCGAACTGCTGCAGGCCTTTGAACTGCAAAGCTCCCTGATGGTTGCTGAGTGTATGGCCCTGGGTGGAGTTGAGCGTAAGGAGTCCCGTGGTGCGTACCAGCGTATTGATGGTTTCGAAGCCCGTGATGATGTCAACTTCCTGAAACACTCCGTCGCCTTCTTTAACGGTGATGCCAGGCCTCGTCTGGAGTATGAAGACGTGAATGTCACCCGCTTCCAGCCAGAAGAGCGCGTTTATGGCGCTGCAGCCGAGAAGAACGCAGCTGAGACAAACGGTGAAGGGAAGTAAGGAGGCCACCCATGAGTGATAAAACCATAACTATCGAGATTCTGCGGTATAACCCGGAAACCGATGCCAAGCCGACCTTTGGCACTTTTACCATTCCATATGTGGAAGCCTGGTCCATGCTCGATGCCCTTGAGCATATCAAGGATGAGCTGGATTCCAGCCTGGCTTACCGCTGGTCCTGTCGTATGGCGGTATGCGGCAGCTGTGGCATGGTCATTAACGGTACACCAAAGCTTGGCTGTGAAACTTTCCTGCGGGATTACTATCCGAACCCCATTCGGGTAGAGCCGCTGGCTAACTTCCCCATTGAAAAAGATCTGGTCATTGACTCTGAAGACTTCATCAAGAAACTGGAGTCAGTGAAACCCTATATCATCAATGCCATGGAGAAGCCGGTTGAAGAGGGTGTGACCAGGCAGACGCCTCAGCAGCTGGGCCTTTATAAGCAGTTCTCCATGTGCATTAACTGCATGCTCTGCTACTCCGCGTGCCCACAGATGGGCTTGAACCCACTGTTTACCGGGCCTGCGGTGATTGCCCTGGGCCACCGTTATAACCTGGACAGCCGTGATGATGGCTATGAGCAGCGCACTGAAGTGATTCAGGGCAAGAATGGTGTCTGGTCCTGTACCTTTGTGGGCTACTGTTCTGAGGTGTGTCCGAAGAATGTTGACCCGGCCGCTGCCATTAACCAGAACAAACTGCAGGGTTCCCGGGATTGGGCACTCTCTTTTTTGATGCCACGTAAAGGAGACCAGTGATGAGTCGTCGCCCCTATGTGCGTCCCATGAAGCGCAACTGGTATATGGATCATCCCTTCTACCGCCAGTACATGGTACGGGAATCCTCCTGCGTGTTTGATGGTCTGTATGCCATCAACCTGTTTGTCGGTCTGGTTCAGCTGGTTAAGGGTGAAGCTGCCTGGAATAGCTGGCTTGCTTTTCAGGCCAACCCGTTGATGATTCTGTTTACCGTGGTGACCCTGGGGCTGACCCTTTACCATGCCGTCACTTTTTTCGATATGACGCCCCGGGTTCTGCCACAGCAGATTCGTAAAATGGTAAAAGACCCTGTGGTTAACAAGTTGATGTACGTTGGCCTGGCTGTGGTTTCTGCCATCATTCTGGCTGCGGCCACCCTGGGACTTTGACGGGGATAGGAGAGGGAACATGAGTCATAAACGCCATATTGAACCTCTGTTGTGGAGTCTGTTTGGGGCTGGTGGCACCACCATCGCCTTTTTCTTTCCGGCCATTATTTTTGTGGTTGGTCTGGGCGTGCCGTTGGAAATTATTCCGGCAGAAGCGCTCTCTTACGAGCGGATGTCAGCATTCTTCCTGGAGAGCTGGATTGGCAGGCTGGCACTGATGGTGGCTTTGGTGCCTTCTTACTGGGCTTGTATTCACCGTATTTATCACGGTGCCCATGACCTGGGTTGCCACCCGGGGGTTGGGGTAAAAGTAGCCTGTTATGGTGGTACGTTGATTCTCAGTCTGGCAACGATTGCTTTGCTGCTGGTTTGATCAGGATGTTTAAAGGGGCTGAGTAAGCCCCTTTTTTTGCATAAAAAAGTTAGGCTGCCGGTGAAGTTTCTCCAGAACTCTGGCTTATTTTCTGAAGATACCCTTGTTCGATTCGCCGTTGATTGCGTGCCAGAGATATTTCTTTTGCCAATGCCGGGTCTTTTGCCAGTAATTCTTCCTGCTCGCACATCACCTGATTGATCTGCGCGTGAATTTTCTGGGTGATGCTATTAACCATTTGATACCGGTTTACTGCTGTCAGTGAGTGTGTCTGGGTAAAGCTGTCCACCGCCACTCTGGCCATAGCGCCCAGCGGGCTATCAAATTCATAGGGCTTTTGCATAATAAGATTGAGACTGTCGAGGTTTTCCAGCGTTTTTGTGAGTGTTTTGGTGAGTGTTGTGTTCAGAATATCAGTGGTTTCCTTTACCCAAAGCTCTACAAAGTGATCACCTGTTTTCTGCTGAATCTCTTCAGGCAGGGCACTGACTGTGTTTATCGCGGCCAGAGCTTCACCCAGTTGATCCTTTGTTTTGCAAGCCAGGACTGCGGGCAGAACACCCCCCCATTGGCCTTGTTGTGTCAGGGCCTTGATCATTTCCCGGCGATCAGCTGATAAAGACTCAACCTGTCGCTTGCCAACGGGCAGGTTGCTGGTTGCATTAGCGGTTCTGTCCGACTGGGGTGTCGCCGTGACTTCGCTGACCGGGCGTCCTTTATGACTGGCATCGGTATCGGCAGAACCCTCTTGTGGTGGTATATAAGATGTCTGGTTGTCGCCAGTTATTTTTGGAGGCATCTTTTCCATCCCCGGATTGCCAGCATAAAATAATAAGATCATTTATCGGCGGCTTCAGCTTTATTTGTACCGGAAGCTGCCACTTATCCGGGAGAGTTCCCATGCAAAAAATAGTGGTGGTGACCGGTGTTAGCCGGGGGTTGGGTCTGGAACTGTGCCGACAATATCTTGCCGAGGGGGCCAGGGTTTATGGTTGTTGCCGCTCCCCGGAGCAGTCGCAGAAACTGCTGGAGCTTAAACGCAGCGCTGGCCACCAGTTTGAGCTGGTTCCCCTGGATATTACCCAGCCCGGAATGATCCATAACCTGCAGTATGTGATTGAAGAACCCATCGATATCCTGATCAATAATGCCGGCATTTATGGCCCTTTCGGTCTCTCTTATGATGAGGTGACCGTTGATCCATGGATGGAGGTTTTGCGGGTCGATACGGTAGCCCCGATGATGGTTACCCAGGCACTGGTGGACAAAGTAGCCCGGGGCCATGATAAGAAAATCATCATGATGTCCAGCAAAATGGGCAGTATGGGGGACAATCAGAAAGGCGGGAGTTACCTCTATCGCTCGGCCAAAGCCGCATTAAATGCGGTGGCCAGGAGTTTGGCCATTGACCTGGCTGAAAAGGGTATCAGCGTTGGTATAGTGCACCCGGGCTGGGTTCAGACGGATATGGGGGGAGTCAATGCACTGATTGATACAGAAACATCAATCCGGGGCATTCGCAAGGTGATTGACCAACTGTCCTTGAGAAACAGTGGCCAGTTCATTAGTTATGATGGTTCAGTGATTCCCTGGTAAGTTGATTGATCGGATGAAATTTGCATGCAACCTATTGTTCAGTCGCTACACTTTTTTGCCCGTTATGGCTTGAGCCTGACGGCCTTGTTTCTGTTGTCCGCTATCCCATCAGAAATCGCTGGCTTTTATCTCCAACAGTCTTTTGCTGGCAATAGCGAGATAAGTGGGGGGGTGGCAGACCTGCTTGGTTCTGTATTGATCGAGCCCCTGGCCACGGGGGCAGCGATTTTCTTTATTGCGAGTCGTGATCAGGGTGAGAAGCTAAGCCTTTATGACAGTTTAAGAAAGTCGATGGGTATCTATTTTCCGTTGGCGACCAGTTATCTGATCGTGTTTGTGGTAGTAATGCTTGGGTTTAGCCTCTACCTGATACCAGGGTTTTATCTGCTGTACAAATTGATGTTTGTGGAGTTTCGAGTTGCCCTTGAGCAAGAGCCTCCAATGGAGGCTATCAAGGCAAGCTTTAATCAGACGAAGGCGCAGTGGTCCTTGTTATTGTTGCCTTTTACCCTACTGTTGGTCACTCTGCTGACCTCCCAATTCCTTATTAGCTATTTACTGATGAGCGAGGAGAATGTACTGCTGTTACAGGTTATTGGTGGTGTGCTTGAAGCGCCCTTTATGGCATTTGCCGTAGTGGTTGGCTTTCGACTGTTCAGCATGACCAGTCAGCGGCCTTTATAGTTTGGGGTACAGGGCTTCAATGCTGTTAAACGTATCCTGAAGTTCCAGAAAAAGAGGGTCATAACGTTCTGGCTCCACTTGTTGCCCTGACTGTTCAAGGTCTCCGGCAAGCATTGCCAGTTGCTCCGCTCCAACGATGGCCGCACCACCTTTAATCCGGTGGGCGAAGTTGACAATAAGGGGCGTTTGCTGGTTATTGACTGCTGCTTTCAAATTCAGAATGTCTTCCCGGGTGCTCTGGAAAAATGTCGATAACAATTCTTCCAGTAGCACCTCATCACCGTCGGTGATTTGATGTAAATTGTCCAGATTGATCATAAAACGTCCTGTGCAAATCACTAGTAAATTAGTTTTTCGCCATTAAACGCGAGTGCTTTAGCCAGGAGGCTGTCCGAGAATAGCGCCCGTAGCGAGGATGGCAGAAAATTGAGG
>NZ_JAHHPO010001012.1 GCF_024606365.1 Endozoicomonas sp. ONNA2 | reverse complement strand
AAAGCCGATCTCGACAAGTAGGGGGAGTCTGCCCCCTGTTTGGACGCTTACGCAGCAATGCGTGGCGACGCTCAATGGTCATGCCAGCCGGGTGCACTTTGTCAGGCAATTTGCCGATGGGCGGCTGGTTTCGTGCTCCAATAGTTTGAACATCAGGGAGTGGGATCTTGGCAAGCCAGACAAGCAGCAATGCGTGGCGACGCTGAATCGGCATAACGACTGGGAACTATTAGTGTTTCCATTGGCCAATGAACGGTTCGCTTCTACCTGTTTTGACTATGCCATAAAGGTATGGGATCTGAGCAAGCCCCCCGGGCAGCAATGCGTGGCGACGCTGAATGGGCATACCCTCCTTGTGAGATCAGTCATGGCATTAGGCGATGGCCGGTTGGCTTCGGTTTCTAATGATAAGACCATCAGGGTGTGGGATCTGAGTTATCCCGAAGGGCAACAATGCGTGGCCACGCTGAATGGGCATACCGCCAAGGTGCTATGTATCACCGAGTTTCCCGGTGGTCGGTTGGCTTCGGGCTCTATTGACAAGACCATCAGGGTGTGGGACCCGGGTAAGCCCGATGGGCAGCAATGTGTGGCGACGCTGGGTGGGCATACCGATTGTGTGACATTAGTAGTTATCGTGTTGGCCGATGGGCGGCTGGCTTCAGGTGGTACTGACTGTACGATAAAGATATGGGATCTGAGCAAGCCCGATGGACAGCAATGCGTGGCGACGCTGGGTGGCCATACCGGTTGTGTGAAATCAGTTATCGTGTTGGCCGATGGGCGGCTGGCCTCGGCCTCTATTGACGGTACGATAAAGATATGGGATCTGAGTAAGCCCGACGAGCAGTAATACCAATTCGACCTTCTGTATATGAACTGCGCAGCCATTTTAAACAGCTGTATCTTCGTTGGAATTCCTCACAATACCCACAAGTAGCTGTCATGCTCGGCCAACCTGCTGGCCGTTAAGCCCTTCACCAGCAGCTTTGGCTTGAATCAGCTCAATCTTGTACCCGTCCGGATCTTCTACAAACGCAATTTCAGTGGTACCTCCAAGCACCGGGCCAGGTTCCCGGGTGATTTTTCCGCCAGCCTTACGGATGGCGTCACAGGTGGCATAAATATCATCAGCCCCCAGGGCTACATGACCAAAGGCATTGCCCAGGTCGTACTGTTCAGTGCCCCAGTTGTAGGTCAGTTCAATCACTGCCTGCTCGGATTCATCGGCATAGCCAACAAAAGCGAGGGTGTATTTATACTGTTCGTTGTCTTGTTTTCTCAGCAGTTTCATGCCGAGAATTTCCGTATAGAACTGGATAGATTGATCCAGGTTGCCAACCCGCAGCATGGTGTGAAGAAATCGCATTTCAGGCTCCTTCAGATATAAGGAAAAAATAGATCAGAGATGTTTGGGTCGTTCAGACCGTTTTTGGGTTTGTTTCTTTTTCAGTGGCTGTCCATCAATGGCAGCCTCTTTGATCTCTATGGTGTAGGCCGTGCCTTTTTCTTCCTGCAACAGCTTGACCAGAAAGTAGTCATAGTTTTTGGCAAACCAGATCCAGGTCGCTCGTTCATCGCTGTCTCTGTGTATTTTGACTCTGACGGTTTTCAGGTTGCCAAGGTCAGTTGTTAAAATCTCTTCGCCTTCGATGGTGAATGTGCGTTGATAGACTTCATCGTTATCGGCAATGTCATAGTGTAGCGGTTGGCCATGGGCAGCCGCCAGATCCATACGCAGTTTCAGTTGGTAACTGAGGTTGTCCAGGGTTTCCGGTTTCAGGTCTGTTGACCACTGCCGGTGACCCTGTTGCCAGTTGACCTTATTGCCGGGCCAGTCAAAAGTGGCATATTCCGTTGGTTTGTTGCCAAGCCCCGTTCTTTGTTGCACGTATTGGTTGGCGATCAGCCGGGCACCCTTAAAGGCAAAATGGCTGGTCTCTTTCATCCCGAAAAACGTCGCATCGGCACTGAACTCAAGGGTCCAGGTGCCATCAGCATTTTGTCTCAGGGATCTTTCTCCAAAACCACCCAGGGGCACCCCTTTGATGGATGCCTTATAAATGGCGGAATAGGGCTTGAGCGTGAAAGCTGTGGGATTCGTGCTCTTGGTTGTTTTGGTTTGGGTGGCCCCAAAGCCCGTATTGCCCGTTAGCATCAGAATCATGGCAAGGGCGACTCTCAGACTATTTGCACCATATTTATTGGGGTGAATGGTCATTGATTGTTTATCCATTCTCGCAGAATACTCCACCCATAGCTCGGAGAACCCGGGTGGGGCCGCCATCCGCTTAGTGGTGGGAGGATGTCAAGCTCACAGTGTGGCGATGAACAAGCTATGAACCTGATCTATCATGCCAGTTCCAGGGCGTTTTCCTGCAGTTGGTAGCCCAGTGGGTCAATAGGGTGATCATCCAGTAGCACGTCGCCACCCTTCAGTAGAAGTCTGCCGGAAGTGATCAGATGTACAGCCAGGGGGTAAATGCGGTGCTCCATGGCCTGGACGCGTTGTTTCAGACTCTCTTCATTATCGGTGGGCCGGACAGTCATTGAAGCCTGAAGGATGTGGGTACCACTGTCCAGTTCTGGTGTTACAAAATGAACAGTACAGCCGTGGCGCGGCTTTTTATCGGCAAGTACTCGACTATAGGTACCAAGGCCTTTGTATTCCGGGAGCAGGGATGGATGAACATTGATCAATCTGCCAGTGAATTTTTCCACAAACCCGGGGCTCAGAATTTTCATATAACCGGCCAGTACCACAAGGTCCGGCGCAAAGCGGCCAACCTCTGCCGCCAGTCTCTGGTCAAAGGCGCTTCGGGAGGAAAAGTTTTTGTAGTCCAGACCAATGGCCGCGACTTTGTGTTGTCTGGCCCTTTCCAGCCCGAAAGCTTCTGGTGCGTTGCTGATGACCCCGACAATTTGATAACTGTAGTGATGTTCCTGATCCAGAAGTGCCTGAAGATTACTGCCGTTACCTGATAGCAGAACGACAACTCGTTTTTTCTCGCTCACTGCTGTTTCCTGAATGCTTTCAATGATTATTCGGTTGGAATCCCATTGGCTTGAATGACAGGGTGATCCGGCCGTCAGACAGGACTGTCAAATGCTCCGGTTATTGAAACACCACAGGTTCGCTATCGCTGTCTGCGGATTCAATTTGACCAATAATGACGCTTTGTTCTCCCAACGCTGCCAAACGCTTGATGGCCTGCTCCCGATGGCTTGCGGGGATACAGAGCACCATACCGATACCACAGTTGAAAGTACGGTAGAGTTCAAAGGCGGCAATATTGCCCTTTTCCTGCAGAAAACGAAAGATGGCCGGGATTTCCCAACTCTTTGTGTTGATCACCGCACAACAGCCCCCGGGGATTACCCTGGGCAGATTCTCAGGCAGGCCGCCCCCGGTAATGTGAGCCATGGCGTGAATTGGCAGTTCCTTTTGCAGCTGCAGCAGTGATTTGACGTAAATGCGCGTTGGCGCCATCAAGTGCTCTGCCAGCGGTTTGCCTGCCAGCGTGGTGTTGAGGTCTGAACCAGCCACTTCCAGCACCTTGCGGATCAGTGAATAACCGTTGGCGTGGGGTCCGCTGGATGGTAAACCGATTAACAGATCACCGGCGCAGACTTTGCTGCCATCAATAATTTCAGACTTTTCAACAACACCGACACAGAAACCCGCCAGGTCGTAATCCTCACCCTGGTACATACCGGGCATTTCGGCGGTTTCACCGCCGATCAGGGCGCAGCCAGAGAGTTCGCAGCCTTTGCCAATCCCGGTGACCACCCGTTCAGCCACATTCACATTTAATTTGCCGGTGGCGTAATAGTCCAGAAAGAACAGCGGTTCGGCACCACAAACCAGCAGGTCGTTGACGCACATGGCCACCAGGTCGATACCGATATGGTCATGCATGCCCAGCTCCATGGCCAGCTTCAGTTTGGTGCCTACGCCATCGGTGCCGGAAACCAGAACCGGTTCTTGATACCCGGCCGGCAGCTGGCACAGCGCTCCAAAACCCCCAAGACCACCCATCACCTCAGGGCGGGAGGTGGCCCTGGCAACCTGTTTAATGCGCTCAACCAGAGTATTTCCCGCGTCGATATCGACACCGGCATCCTTGTAACTCAGGGTGGGTCTGGAATCCGATTTGTTCATTGATATCAATCCGCTTGTTGCCAGAGCCAGGAGGCTGTCCGAGAATAGCGCCCGTAGCGAGGATGGCAGAAAATTGAGG
>NZ_JAHHPO010001011.1 GCF_024606365.1 Endozoicomonas sp. ONNA2 | reverse complement strand
CTCCGACCCCCACAACCCCATTGTGGTGCGCTACCAGGCTGCGCTACGCTCCGACACAAGAAAGGATAAACGTTTTTTTTGTCCCTTCAGGCGGGCGTATACTACATTAATAAACACTATTTGCAAGCCCTTGCATTTTTTCTCCATGGAAAACATTTCGCGGCTAAATTGGCTTTTTTTCTTGCTCAATAGCCTTTAGTGTCTACCCGGTTATTTAGCATAAAGTGGTTTAAATTTTTTCTGCTTTGGAGAGAACACATGCGTTGGATGGGAAACTGCCTGCTGGCAAGCAGCCTACTTTTTTTGACAATCCTGGCCTACGGTGCAGCGTCAGCCGAAGCCGCTGGGAAGAAGGTGGAAGAATTACAGGTGATTTTGGAAACCAGCAAAGGAGATATTGTGTTGATGTTGGCCCCTGAAGCGGCTCCAGTCACCGTCAACAACTTTATCGAGTATGTTGAAAGTGGCTTCTACAATGGCCTGGTATTCCACAGGGTGATCAAGGACTTCATGATTCAGGGGGGAGGTTTTACCGCCGATATGAACCGGCGGGCCTCCCGTGCTCCGATCAAAAATGAATCGCTGCTGAATCAGCGGCTCGCAAACATTCGTGGCTCTGTTGCCATGGCCAGAACCCAAATCGTTGACAGCGCCACCTCCCAGTTTTTCATTAATTTAAAAGACAATGAATTTCTTAATGGTATGCCTTTTAAGCCGGGTTATGCCGTTTTTGGCCATGTCATCAAAGGAATGGGTGTGGTGGACAGTATTGCCAGAGTGAAGACGGGTGATCGGGGCCAACACAGTGATGTGCCCCTTGACTCAGTTATCATAAATAAAGCGTATGTGGTGGCAGCGGGTGAGCAGTCGGTTAAAACCGAGGCTGAGGCTTTCGGATATCCATGAGTAAACCGACCATTGCTTCCGCTTGTGAACTTGCCCGATTACTTAAATCAGCCGCCAGGCTTTCTGGTCACCGGCGTCTGCTGGTATGTTCAGGGGATGTTGACTGGTGCAAGAGTCAAGCGGTTGAAATGATACCAGCCCTGGCAGGTGAGTCTGTTCTGCTGATTGGTGAAGATTTCTTTGGGCTTTCAATTATAGAGGTTATTGCGGCAAAAGAATGTCTGTCACGGTTAGGCAGAGAGTATCAGAACATTATCTTTAATGCTTTTACAGGCTTTGATGTCGATGGGTTTGGCGCCATCAGTGGAACGTTATGTGCCGGTGGCCTTATGGTGCTGCTAACACCGGCGTTGGATCAATGGCCATATTTCCACGATCCTGAACATCACCGTATGCTGGTTTACCCGCAACAATTAGAGGATGTCACCGGGTGGTATTTGCAGCGCTTGTCGCAGATTATTCAAGTCTCCGATCAGCTCTCTCTTTTCACTCAAAGTGGGACAGTAAGGATTCAGGCGGCTAACAATAATCCTGATAAAAACACACCCAATGAAAAAGACGAGACGGTCACTGCGCCCTGTAAAACGCCGTCACAAATGCAGGCAGTCCGGAGAATACACAAGGTGTTTTTCGGGCACCGCCGTCGCCCGCTGGTTCTGACCGCAGACCGGGGCAGAGGTAAAAGTGCTTCTCTGGGCATCGCTGCTGCACAGCTGCTATTGGCAGGTGTTGAGCAGATAACCATAACCGCTCCTTCGAGAAGTACCGCAGACGTGTTCTTTCACCATGCCGCTCAAGTGCTGGGCGAACAACATGCCACGCTTTCAGACAGGCTGCAGTTTATTGCCCCGGATGATCTGGTTCAGACGTTGCCCGCAACCCGGTTGTTACTGGTTGATGAGGCGGCGGCCATTCCCACACCGCTGCTGGAAAAAATGCTTTCTCACTATAGTCGAATTGTCTATGCCACCACCATTCATGGTTACGAAGGAACCGGGCGGGGTTTTGCCCTGCGCTTCAGAAAGGTTCTGGATAGCAAAACCCCTCAATGGCATGAGCTGAGAATGGTAGAGCCGGTTCGCTGGCAGCCGGAAGATCCGTTGGAGAGCTTTGTCTTTCGGACACTGCTGCTCAATGCCGTGCCCGCGGTCATTGACAAGTCTGAAAATATCAGCCCAGAACAGTGTACTTTCAGGCAGATATCATCGGAAGAATTGATGTCCAATGAAGACGGGTTACGTCAGATATTTGGTCTTCTGGTACTGGCCCATTACCAGACACGGCCATTTGACCTTCGCCACCTGCTGGATGGCGGGAATATTGAGATCTGCGGCCTTGTTGATCACCAGGAACGGTTCATTGCCGTGCTCCTGGCAGCCAGGGAAGGTGGTATTGACTCGGCACTGGCCGATGATATCTGGATGGGCAGGCGCAGGGTTCGGGGTCATATTCTGCCGCAGTCACTGAGTAACCATCTGGGCTTGCCGGAAGCCATCTTGCTGAAAGGGCTTCGGGTCATCAGAATCGCGGTTCACCCTGATTGTCAGAGAATAGGGCTGGGTAGAACGTTGCTGGATAAACTCCAACATGATGCCTCCCACAAGAATATTGACTACCTGGGCACAGTGTTTGGCGCCACTGGTGACCTTCTTGAGTTCTGGGGTGATTCTTCCTATGTGCCGGTGCGGGTAGGTTTATCCAGAGACGCAGCCAGCGGTAACCATTCTGTCATGATGCTCAGGCCATTATCGCTTCCAGCCCTGCGGCTGACTCGCAAGGCCCACAAGAAATGCCTGGCTCAGCTGCAGTGGTTATTAATGGATGAACTCAAGGGGCTCGACGTTGGGGTGGTTGCTGCCATTCTTGCCATGATGGAACCGATCATTCGGATCAGCGATGATTATGCTTTGTCCTGCGACCATCAGCGTGAGCTGATTTCGTTCACTGAAGGCCAGAGACAGTATGAGAATTGCATTGATGTCATCAAAAAAGCGGCCTTTCGAATACTTGGGGCTGGTGATATAAATACTTCAGATGCACGGCTACTTGTCAGTCGGGTGATCCAGAATCACTCGTGGCATCAGGTGGCCAAAGCCTGCAATTTTTCTGGAGAAAAGCAGGCGCGGCAAGGTCTGAGAGAGTTGATTTCTGTTAAAAACAGGCAGCACTTATCGGCCGGTTAGTGTTACGATTGCCAGATTGTGTCTATAAGTCTCGCTATTATTGACCATAAACCATTCATTAGGAATTGCAGGTCTTCAAGTCAGGGCTTTTGCTTGTCTTCACAGGGTGAAAACAAGTCTTCTGCGGCACTTCTTTCCAATAGCGCTTAATTTCTACACTTCTAAATCTTCAGGGGTCAATTTTGCTGCCTTATGGATATCCTTCGCCATACCGATCAAGAGAAAAGGAAGGCCGACAGCAGAGAATGCAGTTCCGACAGCAGCACCGACTATGTACCCCAGGGGCTTGCTTGCTTTTGCACCTAAACTTCCTCCAGCCACCATATATTCCAGAAGCGATTTGGCGGGTCTCCCTCTTGCCGCATTGACCAGTTTAGTGGAAGCACCAACCAGCCCGCCAGTGACTGCACCAGCTATTCCTGGCCCTATAGCCGTTACTGCTTTACCAAACTTCATGCCCGAATGGGCTGTATCAGACATGCGGTTTTTAAATTTCAGAAGTGGGTATAGCATTCGACTGCGCAGGGGAATATCTGGATAAGGAGCCTCTCCACGTTGAACTTGTACGGTGTCATCTTCAGTACGCTTAACGTCAAACTCCCTGAACTTGCCTGTGAGATTCAGGAGTGAATCAATTATGGGCGGCGAATTGATGGGTTTGTTGGTTGAAGGCGTCGTCGGCTTATTGTCAATAGGCATAATTTGGCTTCCTTACTTTTCTTGATCCTGAGGAGGGCTAAACCCTGGCTTGTCTCGAAGCTGTTGTAACCATTGCTGTTGTAAACATTGCTGTTGTAAACATTGTAGCAATTGCCGGTTTGCGTTCAGGCCACCTTCTGATCAGCATAATTCTCGACTTGAACATCGTTTCAAACTGACTCCTTGTCAGCATACCAAAAAGCCAGGAGGCTGTCCGAGAATAGCGCCCGTAGCGAGGATGGCAGAAAATTGAGG
>NZ_JAHHPO010001010.1 GCF_024606365.1 Endozoicomonas sp. ONNA2 | reverse complement strand
CATATATTTCTGACTCCTTGTGTCGGCACTCCCGGCAACTGCTCCTGCATCCATGCAGTCGTGCTTCGTTACAAATCCGGTCACATAGCTACGGCTATGCTCCGTTGTGCCTCACATGGTACCAGCCCAAGTACCCAGAAATATTCGATGCCATATGGCAGCTTATACAGTAATCAACTCCGGAGCTGTGTACCGGTTAGCGGTCAGAAATTGCATGAATAATAATATTGCTACTATTTCCCCTAAACATCCCATTGAAACAACCCTGTTTGACAATCCCACAACGGCACAGGGGGTTTCGGTTATTCCACCGGAACAGGTGTCGTCTTTATTGGCATTGCCGGATGAAATCCTGATGAAAATTGCAAAAAGCCTGGCTCCCGTTGATTGCAGAAGTCTGGATTTGACCAGTAGGCGATTAAATACACTTTTTAATACTGAAGAACGGCTGAAAACCCTGGCCGCTCGATATTATGGCCCTGCTTCTTTAGCCTATAGAAAACTGATTGAAAACATGGATATACCCGCTGTTCCGGGCAATGTAATTCGAGACCCTTTGTTATGTCTTACTCATTTACGATACGTAAGCAATCAATACCTGGCTTTCCTTGGACGTAAAGCCGGGCAAACCTGCGTGGTGACACTGGATAGGCATATTGGCAGGGTGAACTCAGTTGCGGCATTGGCCAATGGGCAGCTGGTTTCCTGCACTGGTGACGGTAGCATCAAGTTGTGGGATCTGGGCAAGCCCGCCGGGCAGCAATGCATGGCGACGATGCATAATGGCAGTTGGGTGAGTTCAGTTACGGTATTGGCCAATGGGCGATTGGCTTCCTGCTCTGATGATTCGATCGTCAAGGTGTGGGATCCGGGCAAGCCCATTGAGCGACAATGTGTGGCGATGCTGATTGGGCATACCCGCTGGGTGAAATCTGTCACGGAATTGCCCAATGGTCGGCTGGTTTCCGGTTCTTTTGACAAAACGATGAAGGTGTGGGATCTGAGCAAGCCCTTTGGACGGCAATGCGTGGAGACGCTGTATGGCCATACCGGCTGGGTGAATTTTGTCACGGTATTGTCCGATGGACGTCTGGCTTCGTGCTCTGATGACAGCTCCATAAAGGTGTGGGATCTGAGTAAGCTCCCCGGGAAGCTGTGTGTGTTGAGCCTGAATGGGCATATCGACAGCGTCAACTCAGTCACGGAACTGCCCGACGGGCGACTGATTTCCTGCTCTCATGACAGAACCCTGAAAGTATGGGATCTGGGCAAGCCTGATGGGCATAAATGTCTGGCGACGATCAATGGACATACCGGCAAGGTATTCTCTGTCGCGCTATTACCTGATGGGCGGCTGGCTTCGGGCGCTGCTGACCATACCGTAAAGGTGTGGGATCTGAGCAATCCCGAAGGTCAGCAATGTGTAGCGACGCTTGGTGGTCATTCAGGCCGGGTATTCGCTGTCACGGCATTACCCAATGGGTGGCTGGCATCCTGCTCTGAAGACAAGACCGTAAAGGTGTGGGATCTGAGTAAGCCTGACAGGGTTAACCCGGTCACGACAACAGCCGATGGGCAGCTGGCTTCCAGCCCTGCCAAGTGGAGAAAAATTGTTGCTTGATCATGTAAAAAAGTACCAATCATATTGTCTGCCTCCTGTAGAGTGTGTTTGGGCTGATGCAACATTGGCTCCTGACGATCAGGCACCGGCATAACTTCAGAGTTGTTTACTGGTATGAATAATAATATCTGTACAAATGCTATTGCTTTAACTCACCCGCACAGGGGAATAAATCCCTCTGACAACCACACAAAAGAAAATACGGCACAGGGGATTTCGGTTGTTTCCCCACAAGAGGTATCGCCTTTACTGGCATTACCAAATGAAATCCTGGTTAAAATTGCTGACGGTCTGACTTCCTCTGATTTGAGAAGTCTGAATTTGACAAGCCGACGATTACACACAGTGTTTAACACCGAAGAACATCTGAAGATTCTTGCCAACGATATTACGGCTCTGCTTTTGCAGTCTATAGAAGAATAATTGATAACTGGAAAATACCGGCTGTGCCAAACAATGTAATTAAAGACCCTTTACTGCGGCTTGCTTATTGGCGACACACAAGTAATGAATTCCTGAAAAATAATCCCGAACAAACCGCCGTGGCAACGCTGAATGGCCCTGCTCGCTCAGTGCCCTCTGTTACTCCATTGGCTGATATTACCCTATTGCCCGGTGGGCTACTGGCTTTGTCCCATTACGAGACCATAAAGGTGTGGGATCTGAGCAATCAGCAATGCGCGATGATGCTGAATGGGCATACTGACGTGGTGAGAACAGTCACGTTATTGGCCGATGGGCTGCTGGCTTCTCGCTCTGATGACATGACAATAAAGGTGTGGGACATGAGCAAGCCTGACGGGCAGCAATGCGTGGCGACACTGGTTGGTCATTACCGGGCGGTGCATTCAATTAAACTATTGCCTGATGGTCTGCTGGTTTCCTACTCTTATGACACAACCATAAAGTTGTGGAATATCATGAGCCCAAACGAGTCAATCAAGCAGATTGATTGACTCGTGTTGCAGGTCATGAATACATGGTCGGCTACTTATCAGGCAATGAGCGACAGTTCCTGTACAGCTACTGAGAGCATGGCGAGGTTTTGCTCCCTGGCCGATTGTATTTCCCGGATCGTCGCTTTCCAGCGATCAATAAGCTCGGCATTTTTTTCCAGCCACTGTGTAAGGCGCTGTTCAGGCTTTCCCTGTGAATGGGTGAGAACATGAATACAGTGATCATTCAGGGTTCGATCCAGCTGATCTTTCAAGGATGACTGTGCTTTGCGTTGCCAGAGATCATTAACTGGCAATTGACGAATACGTTCTCTTAACCAGGGCAGGCAAAGGTGGTCTTCAAGGGCAAAAAAGATCGAGGCCACATCAGTGACAGTGAGTTGATATTCATTAGCCACACTGACCATAAACAGTACGTAATAAAGGTATCGAAGGCCCGCACAGGTTTCCGCCAGTGTTTGCGGCAGTTTTGCTTGCTGTAGCCGGGTCACTCTGCCACCGAGCCAGGCACAATCTTCCTCTCCCAACAGCTGTGCCAGTTGCCCACTGACGGCACAGACACCGGGTTTGTAATGACTGATGAGCGACTCTATATCCCCGGGGCTGCCATGATTCTTCAATAACCAGATGCAGGCTTTTTCGATATGCTGCTGTACCCGGAACAGCTCGACTCTCTGGATATCGTCTTTGACAGCAAAACCCAGGCTTTCAAACTGATCCCAGATGGAGGCAATGGAAAAGATCTCCTTGATCGCCATAAATGCCCGGACACAATTTAGCTCGGAACTTCTGGTTTCCTGCTGGATATACTCAATAAACGTTGCCCCCATTCGGTTGCCAACCTCATTACTGAGATGGGTCGCCAGTATTTCAGTTTTTAACGGATGGTGCCTGATCTGATCAGGGAACTGGTGGCGAAGCTGTGATGGAAAATAGTCCGGCAGTTTTGCCGCCAGTATCGGATCGTCAGCAACGTTGGCTGAGACCAGGGATTCAAACAGCTCCAGCTTGGTGTGGGACAAAAGAATGGCTATTTCCGGCCGGGTAAGGCCTTCGCCGGCTTTCACCCTGGCCTTGAGTTCTGTGTCGGATGGCAGGCCGTCCTGAGCCCGGTCAAGACGTCCTTTCTGTTCGAGCTTCCTGATCAGGAAGCGATGGTCATTAAATAACAGAACATTTTGTTGCAGGCTCAGGCTTAGTCTCTGACTCTGTAAAAAGTTATGCCTGAGCACCAGTCTGGCAATCTCATCCGTCATACTGGCCAGCAGACTGTTACGCTGCTTTATGGTTATATCACCATCATCCACCATCTGATTAAGAAGAATCTTGATGTTTACTTCATGGTCTGAGCTGTCGACTCCCCCTGAGTTGTCTACAGCATCGGTATTGATCAGGCCGCCTCTGCCGGAGAACTCAATTCTTGCCAGCTGAGTCAGGCCCAGGTTTCCGCCCTCCCCTACCGCGCTGGTATTCAGTTCGCTGGCGCTGATCCTGACATTGTCATTGGACCGGTCCCCGGCATCGGCATTGCTTTCACTGCTGGCTCTTATGTAAGTACCAATGCCACCATTCCACAACAGATCCACTGGCGCTTTCAGAATGGTTTGAATAAGTTCTGCCGGTGAAAGAGCGGATTTATCCGTGGCCAGTACGGTTCTGGCCTGCTTACTCAAAGGAATGCTTTTCAGTTGACGACTGAATACGCCGCCACCTTTTGATATTTTGTTGCGGTCATAGTCGTCCCAGGTTGACCGGGGTAAATTAAACAGGCGCTGACGTTCACTGAAACTGATGGAAGTATCAGGGTCCGGATCGATAAAGATATGCTGGTGGTTAAAGGCGGCAATCAGACGAATATGGTGAGAGAGCAGCATGCCATTGCCAAATACATCACCGGACATGTCACCAATACCGATGACCGTAAAATCCTGAGTCTGGGTATCTATTTCACGCTCTTTGAAGATCCTTTTTACCGACTCCCAGGCACCCCGGGCAGTGATCCCCATTTTCTTGTGGTCGTAGCCCAGGCTGCCACCCGAGGCAAAGGCATCCCGCAGCCAGAACCCATAGGATTGGGCTACATCGTTGGCAATATCGGAAAAGCTGGCAGTGCCTTTATCCGCTGCGACCACAAGGTAAGGGTCATCATCATCGTAGCGGATAACCTCTTCAGGAGGGGTTATGTTACCGCCCTGCAAGTTATCGGTAAGATCCAGAAGACCGGAGATAAACGCTCGATAACAGGCAATGCCTTCTGCCTGTATTTCTTCCCTGGAGCCATTGGCCGGGAGATTTTTGGCGACAAAGCCCCCTTTGGCTCCGTGCGGAACAATGATGGCGTTTTTTATCCTCTGGGCTTTGACCAGTCCGAGAATCTCTGTGCGGAAATCTTCCATCCGGTCTGACCATCGTAACCCTCCCCTGGCAATTTTACCGCAGCGCATATGGATACCTTCAAAGCGTGGCGAGTAGACAAATATTTCAAACATGGGCCTTGGGTGAGGTGAGGCTGGAATCTTTTCCGGTTGCAATTTGAACGACAGATAACCTTTTGGCTCCCCCTGTTTCTGATAGACACTGGTTCTCAACATGGCCTCGATGACGCTCAGAAAGTGACGCAGGATCCTATCTTCATCAAGGTTGGCAACACTGTCCAGCAGCTGGTAAATCCTTGCAGAGCAGGCATTGGCCATGGCCTGGCGGTCACCACGGAAATCCGGATCAAAGCGAATGCTGAACAGGTCTGCGATTTCACACACCACCGATGGGTTGCTGTTCAGGACTTTCTGCATATAACTCTGACTGAATGGGACTTGCAGTTGCATCAGGTATTTGGACAGAGCCCGGATGAGCACCACCTGCTCCGAGTGCAAACCTGCTGAAATCACCAGCCCGTTGAAGCCGTCATTCTCCATTTCCCCCTTCCAGGTGCGAATAAACACCTCATGGAACTGCTCCCGCAGCCGGGTGTCTTCAAGGTTGGTGTGGTTTGATACTTCCGGTGGGTTTATATTGGCCGTCAGGGCATTGTCATGGCCATCAGGCTCAATACTGAAATCAAGTACCCAGGCACTTTGCTGACGGTTGGGACTGATGGCGTAGGGTCTTGCGCTGCAAACCCTGACGCCCATCTTTTCAAGAATGGGAAGCACATCCGAGAGGGCCAGGACAGGCCCTTTGCCAAGCACCCGAAAGTGCCATCGATAGTGGTCAGTAACCGGGCGGTAGAGACGGGTTTTTATCTGATGACTGTCTTTTAACGATGACAGGCGTTGAATGTCTGCTACTGCCTGGCGGGGGGTGACATCCTCTCGGTACGCAGCGGGAAATGCCTGCAGATAACGCTGTGCCATGCGGTTGCCACAAGCCTCGCCAAAATTCTCTTTTAACGCCTGTTGCAGGTGATCTGTCCAGTTCAGCATTGCTTCATGAATCATGGCTTCGAGCCGTTCAACATCGATATTCTGTTGATTGGCATGACGACAATGTACCGTAAATTGCAATTGTGCCATTGGGTTTTCCGATAGCTGGACATTGAAGTCGATGCTGTTGCCATTTAGCTCACTGAGCAGGATCTGTTGCATTTGCAAGCGAAGTTCCGTATTGAAATTATCTCTCGAAACGTAAATAAGCACGGTAATAAATCGGTCGTAAGGGTCGGGACGAAGGAATACTTTCAGATGCCGTAATTCGTGGCAGTCAAGAATTCCTTTAATGACAGCCTTGAGTTGTGCAAAACTTGCCTGCAGAAGCTCGTCTCTCGGGTAGTTATGGATGATGTGGCGCAGGGCGTTACCCCGATGACTGTTTACCGGGCAGCTGTCGCTTTTTAGCAGCATTGTTACTTTCTTTCGTATCAGCGGAATTTCATCCAGCGGAACGTTGTATGCGGTTGATGAAAACAGTCCGAAAAAACGCCATTCTCCAGTCACTACACCTGCATCGTTAAATTGCTTTATCCCGATATAGTCCAGGTGAGCGGGTCGATGAACCGTTGAACGGCTGATGGATTTGGTGATGACCAGTAACTCGGGTGCCTGAATTTGTGCGGCAATATGGGGTGACAGCTCCTGCTCAACCGGATGATGGGAGACTTCCCGGAACGTCCCCAGGCCGGTTTTGAGGTTGGCACGCAGTGTTAATGTATTTGATCCATGGATGATTTCATAATAGCGAAAACCGATGAACAGAAAATTGTCTTTTTTCAGCCAGTTCATAAAAGCAAGTGCTTCTTTGAGTTCAACGTCCGGTAATGGCAATGGGTGGGTTTGACACCATTGAATGGCATCATTCAGCCTGCCTTGCATTGCCTCCCAGTCAGAAACCACTTTGTGAACATCCGTGACAATACCCCGGATACCGGCAGCGACCTTGTCTAAATCCAGTTGTTCTGGTTGCCGATCTATTTCAGCCCGAATAACGGCCTCGGTCATTTCTGCCTGTGGCGTGCTGATGGCTTGCAGCTGACCGGTGCTGTCCCTTGCCAAACGAAGGGTGGGGTGATTGAGGCTGTAAACTTTTATTTTCTGACGATCAAGCTCCATCAACACAGAAGACACCAGAAATGGCATATCATCCGTGATGATTTCCACAATGCTGTGTGTGCTGTGCCAGTGGTGGGTTTCCGGTTCCGGGTTGTAGACGCGGATCTTGATTTGTTCAGGCTGTCGGGCCTGAAGAAACTGCCACAGGCACAGTAGTGCGCCATAGCAGTCATCGGTATTGATCCGGCTCTGATCCTTGCCGTTGACTTCCCGGTAATAGGCATCAGCAAGCGCCTGTATTTGTTCATATTCTTTGTTTGACATGCGCTTTGCCAAAAGTGCTTGAACCTGATTAACGATGATGGCTCGAAAATCGGTAAGGCGGTCCATGATATTCCCCAGTCATTGGCATTGAAAATGTCAGCCTGACTTTGCTGACAACTTTTTCGTCAAATCAAGATAGTCGATTGATAGCCCACCTGCCTCGCGATAGCTGATTTTTTCGGGGCCACTGATCATCCGTACTGCTCGTTGGATTTGCAAGCGATATCCAATTCTGGTATAAAGCCCGATCCCTGTATAGGGTAGCTGCTGATGAGTCTGGAAGGTCTCTTGACTCTGTAACCAGACCTGCCCAAAGCAGACACTGGAGTTAAGTTTTCTGGCCTTACGGCTGGTGATTTTGGTTTAAGAGACGGTTTGAGAGGCCATCCACATGTCCAAGGTTTGTCAGGTTACCGGCAAGCGTCCGGTCACCGGAAATAACGTTTCCCACGCTCAGAACAAAACCCGTCGTCGCTTCGTGCCTAACCTGCACCACAAGCGCTTCTGGGTAGAAAGTGAAAAGCGCTTTGTGCGCCTGCGTGTTTCTGCAAAAGGCATGCGTATTATCGACAAGAAAGGCATTGATGCCGTTCTGGCTGATCTGCGCACCAGCGGTCAAACTTTTTAAGTCGATTGGCAGGAGCATAAATCATGGCTAAGGGTATTCGTGAGAAAATCAAGCTGGTTTCCAGCGCAGGTACTGGTCACTACTACACCACCACCAAAAACAAGCGTAATACGCCTGACAAACTGGTGTTCAAAAAGTATGACCCGGTGGTTCGCAAGCACGTCGAGTACAAGGAATACAAGATCAAGTAAATCTTGTTGGCTTTGCTCTGGTCCGTATCAGGCAAACTGATCCGGGCCACCATCTGTTGCGCTTCTCCCTATATTTTCATGACAGTTCCATAATCAGGTAACTCCATTATGGGTGCGCTCTTATAATGGAACATCAGCTGTAGATCATGATGAAACGGGCACTTCTTTCGCCAGCAGGGATGCCGAAGAATATGCACTTTGCCCTAATCAGATGCTATTTTGAGTCGATATAAAACCGGTATGGATTTTACGACCTTTACCCGCCTTTTTCCCGGCTCTTGCTATAAGTCCTTAAGCCTGCATCGACAGGTGATTTTGGATGCCCTGGTGTTATTGAACAAGCAGTGGCAGCGCCGGTTGACCGGCGATGGTCAGTGTTATGAACAGGAGAATTGGCTTAATGATTTTCTGCCGACTGTTGCAAAATTGGAGCAGGAAATTCTGGCCAGATTAACCCAACCAACATTGACCGCGCAGCACAAGGGAAAGATGCTCACCCTTTTGCAGACTCAAAATAACCTGGCGCACCTGATATGCCGACTGGCTGAACGATTAACCTATCGATCATCCAGGCTTGGTGAGGATTTGCAGCGTTCTGTAGAACAGCTAAATCTGCACTTTGCCCGTGTTGTATACAGCTTGAAGGCTGGTGTTACAAAACAGGATCGCTTGGGCATCCCGGGGTTCAGAAAACAACAATCCCAGGCTTTGCTGGAGGCTAATCAGGAAATAACGATTGCTGTGAATGAGTTGCGTAATATAATTTCAGCCTGCAAAGGTAAGGTCTTTCAACATGAAGGCGAATTAGATCCTCTGGATATGGCTCTTTTACTGCTGTCTCTTGACGATATGGATGACCTTGCACTCTGGATTCACTCAATGGTTATCCACCTGCAACAGCTAAGTAGGTAACACGAATATTTCATAAACGTGCTCCCGATCTCGCTTGCCGTTCTATGGGAGCTTTGCTCAATCGACCGTACTTCCCGGCGATCCCTCACAAACTCCCCTGGAGCGACAAAGTCCCAGGTTTTGGCATCCTGCGTCGCCCTGACTCCCACATTCATGTGGCGAGAGTTTATGAAATATTCGGGCTAACCATATGAAATCATAAGAGGGTTTTGGCAAAATCCTGTAGCTATTTAATAATGCACTCTGCCCGCTTTTTCTGTGTTTTTTCCAGATACTCCTGAAAGGCTTTTGGCAGTCTTCCAGTGGTTGAACCCTCCCAATGCACGATTTGTCCGGCGGAATTTTCGTATTGGAAGATATGCCTTGTGACAGTACGTCGACGCTTTCCGGTTTTTCCTGGCTCGCTAATGTTGTCCAGATCGGAGAGCGTAATACCCAGTTCCACCATTTCTTTTTGAATAGCGACAATATCTTTCATTTTTTTCTGTCGTTTTGCATCTTCTTTAACTCTGGATTGCAATTTTTCCTTATGCACACCTTTCAGGCGATCCAGAATCTTTTCCAGATCCTGAATACTGACATCTTTGAATAGTGAGCGAATCCGGGATTTACTCCCTAGCCGATGATGTAACTCATCCAGTAATTTCATTTTATACCCTCAATCTACTGGAGCCTGTCCGTATGAAAAAGCCAATGAGGTGTCAATACGGACATTAAAATAGTCAACAAATTTGTGTTAAGCCGGACTGGAACGGTTACCTGTCCGTTATACGGGTATGGAGTAATTCACAGAATGCTTCTGATTATTACGTGTTTAATATGAGTAAAAGTAATGTATTTTGATTGATTGGCAAGAAAATGATTTGACGGAACCATCTCTTTCGCCCCGTTGTTTTTAGCAGAGCTGTACCGTTTTACTTAAATAGCAAACCATATGAAATCATATATTTCTGGCTCCTTGTGCCGACACTGTGCTTTGTTACAACTCCGGTCACATAGCCAGCAATATACGATTCCATTTGGCCAACTACTTATAGCTATCAGACGATCAGATACATTGAAAGGATCCTGCTTATCCGTCGATAACAGAGGCTATAGCCCTCTACTTTCAGCTCATGGCTTGTTGGCCTGGATTAGTGACTAAAAAATATGCTCGGACGCATTTTTCTTCCTGCAGCACTGTTGCTGTTGACTTACGGCTTTTGGATTAGCTCAGAGTTTCAGGTGATCACGGCTGGTGTGGTTATTTTTCTGCTGGGCATGGTTTATCTGGAAAAAGGGTTTAAGGTCTTTACGGGCGGGTTACTCGAGGCGTTCCTTCAGAAAACCACTGACAGTCTTTGGAAAAGTCTGACCTTTGGGATCACGACCACTGCTGTCCTGCAATCCAGTTCACTGGTTTCTGTCATTGTTATTTCATTTCTCAGTGCCGGCCTGATTGGTCTCACTGCGGGCGTTGGCATCATTCTGGGGGCAAATCTCGGCAGTACTGTCGGAGCATGGTTGGTTGCCTTGTATGGTATGAAGTTGAAGCTGATTTCATATGCCATGCCATTACTGGTTTTTGGTTTGATTCTGAGGAGTCAGCGGGAAAAAACATTCAGTGGTTTCGGCTGCATCTTGATGGGTATTGGCTTTCTCTTTCTTGGTATCCATTACATGAAAGAAGGTTTCGAAGCATTCCAGAATGTGATTGATTTCAGCAGTTTCTCCATGGAAGGCATGCAAGGCATTCTGGTATTCACCCTCTTTGGCGTTCTGGCCACCATCATTATGCAGTCAACCAATGCAGTAATGGTACTTACCTTTTCCGCCCTGGCAACGGGTCAGCTGACTTACGATAATGCATTGGCTCTGGCTATCGGTTCAAACATCGGTACAACCATAACGGCAGTACTCGGAGCGATGGGGGCAAATGCGGCAGGGAAGCGGTTAGCGGTAGCACATATTACGTTTAATGTAGCCACCGCTATTATGGCTATCCTTTTGTTACCCCAGTTAAAGCTGCTTGTGGACTTTACTAGCGGATTTTTTCCGATTGAGGCAGACGACCATACCCTGAAGCTTGCGCTATTTCACAGCATGTTTAATGTCATGGGAATAGTCATTCAACTGCCTTTTATTCAGCTGCTTATCCGCTGGTTGGAGACGCTCTTTGTCGATTCTTCCAGACAGTCTCCCCTGAATCTTGCGACTGAGGATAATCCTGCCATTCACCGGGCATGCTACTTAACCCCGGCAACATTAAATTATCCAGATACCGCGTTAAGGGCTCTGACTCTGGAGTGTGACCACTTATACAGAAATACATTGGAACTGATCTGTTACGGGATATATCTTACCGGTGACAAGGTGAGGGAGTCGGACAATCTGAAGGACCTGGTGAATAGCTGGATGCGTGATGATCAGCCCTGGACCATAAAAGAGCTGTATATCCGACACATCAAAGGTATCTATGGGGACATTATTCACTACTCAGGGGCAATAGAAGGGAATCTTCCAAGACCTCAGGTGCAGGAGTTATTTGCGCTTAAAGTGGCCTGTCGTGATTTTGTCCAGGCCATCAAACATGTAAAGCATATCTATAAGAATATGGGGCAATACCTGCATTCCGATAATGAGCAGATACGCCATCAGTATAATCAGCTCAGGCTTTGCCTTGCCTCAGTCCTGAAGCTTATTGATGTGTTGGGAGTACGACAAAATTATGATCGTATTCGTCAGCATGCGCAGCAGTTAAAGCAAGAGCTAAGCGAGCAGGATGAGCTGATGCACAGAAAATTGAATGAACTCATACGCTCCAATCAGGTTGACTCGTTTATGGCCAGTTCCTTGATGAATGACAGTGCCCATGTACATGACGCCTGCACCAGTCTTATCGATGGGGCCGTGATTATGTTAACCAGGGATCGTGAAGAATACCGAGAGATTGAACTTAATTTTGATGCTCGTTCCAACCCCCCAAAACACTTCAGCACCTGAAAGCATGTCAGACTCAAAAGCGGTAAAGGGAACAGCCCGGCTGTATCGCTGTCTGGTTTAGACCCACTGAGCAAGGCTTGAAAAGCTATTCCACACAGGCAGGGGTCATACAACCATTAACTTGAAGCCTATTTTCACCATATAGCTTCGTTCTGAATCAAAGTATGCTGCGGTCAGGGGGTGTTGTTCTAACCATTCATCCGGGAAAAACACGGATATAGTGGTGCCGGATACGCTGATGGAATATTCCGGTAAGGTATCGTCGCGGCCATGACTCAGCACATTGGCAATTCTCAGCAAGATAATCAGCTGCATCAACTTGCGTGATACCGCTTTTGGCCAGGCGGAGAGAAGTGATTTGGATATGGAACGCCGGTGCCCCCTGACGAGCAGGGCAAGTTGCTGTTGCTCTCTCTTGCTAAACCCCATCAGGTCAGAGTTATCAATCAGGTAAGCACCATGTCGATGGTACTGAGTATGGGATATATCCAGCCCTATCTGGCACACTCGCGCTGCCCAGGAAAGCAGCTCAAGATCCCTGTCGCCCAGACCCCAGATATCGGCTGTCATGGCAAAGCAGTTATGGGTATGGTTCATAACCCTGAAGGCCTGTTGCTCATCAACATGATAGCGGCTCATCAGGGCATTTATGGTTCGCTCCCGAACGTCTTCATGACGGTCCCGGCCGAGCATATCGTGCAGAACCCCCTCCCGAAGTGCCCCGTCCGAGTAATGCATACGCTCAATGCCAAGCGCATCGAAGCCTGCCATGAGAATGGCCAAACCTGCTGGAAAAATCGCCTGACGATCAGGCTTCAGCCCGGAAAAACGAACACGACTGATCCGGTTGAACCTCAGGACTTTGAGCTTGAGCATCTCAAGACTGTCCCGGGTGATGGCATCTCTCTCTCCCATAGCCTGAAGAATGCTGCTGACGGCACGGATTGAACCTGATGACCCGACGGCATCAACCCAGCCCAGGCGGGTAAATGATTTTTCAATATTCAGTAATTCCAGCCGTGCCGCATAGTAAGCGGACTGGAATCGTTGTGGAGTTAACTCTCCTGTGCCAAAAAAACGGTCGGTATATACCACACAGCCCATGTGCAAGCTTTCCATCAACTTTGGCTCAAAACGTTCACCAATAACGAACTCGGTACTCCCGCCCCCAATATCCATCACCAGGCGGCGATCATTATCATCGGACTGGGTCTGGGCTACCCCAAGATAAATGAGACGAGCTTCTTCCCTGCCTGCAATAATTTCAACCGGATAGCCCAGGATTGACTGGGCTTTTCCTACAAAAACATCGCTGTTCCGCGCTTTACGCAGGGCATTGGTACCCACCACTCTGACTGCTTGAAAGGTATTGCCAGAGAGGTATTGGGCAAACTGCTCCAGGCAACTGAAGCCTCGCATCATTGCCTCAGGCGTAAGCTCGTCGTGCTGGTTAAGCCCTGCTGCCAACTGAACTTTTTTACCCAGCCTTTCAACGGGTCGGATTTCGCCTTGATCCACTCTGGCAACAATCATGTGAAAGCTGTTTGAGCCAAGGTCTATAGCGGCTACCAGTGGTAGGCTGCCGGACTGTTTACGTCCTTCTTTCGTCATGGTATTTCATAGTTAATGTATTGAAAAAATAGTATGTTTTTCAGTTATTTCAACGCTCGTTTTGCGAGCCGGGCAATACTTGATTGAGCACCAGGGCATGACCGATGTTAGTTAAAAGGTTAACTTTATTAGCGTTATGCCCACAAATCTTAATGGCTATTCTCAATTTTTTGTCATCCTTGCTGCGGAGTCGCCCGGACGGGCGCTCTTTTCGGACAGCCTCTTGGGGGCAAAGCGGCATTGATGGCTGAAAAACAGGAATCATATGGCAATCATATTAGGAATTGTCTTTTAATAAGTTCCCGATTTCCGTTCACCCTGAGCTTGTGAAG
>NZ_JAHHPO010001009.1 GCF_024606365.1 Endozoicomonas sp. ONNA2 | reverse complement strand
ACTGAAATTTGCCCCGGTAATCACCCGACTGCCGTTGTTATCGGACCAATTCAGGCGCTCTTGCGCCCATTGCCCCCGATCATCCCTGGCCAAAATTCGGGCGTCATTCAACCAGCGGCCATAAAACAACAGATGACTACTGGATGGGCTGAAGCAAACATCATAATCAGGACCGGTATCAGAACCTGGATACCTGGCTTCAGACGGGGGAAGTGTCACTTTATATCGCGGAACCAGATGGTAAGCCGGGCATGGTTCCATCTTCCCCAAGGTAGCAAGGCACAGAATTGCGGGCATCTGCGGCAGGTTCTTTATTACCCTGTCCCTGAACGATATTCTTCTGCCGTTGAGCGATGCTGAATCGGCAAATGGGTGCGATAGCAGTTGTTTTTTCTGCCGCAGGGCCGTTTGCTGGTACTGTTTCCGAAAGCTTTGGGGTAGCCGGGCAAAATAAGACAGTTCCTGAATATAATTGGATTCTTTGACCACATCCCGAAATGCCAGACAGGTTGCATTGACATGCCGGATATCATCGAATTCCAGGTAGTCAAAAATCATGACTAAAAGTTCGGAAGGAAGTTCAGTAATTGTTCTTTGCCACAGCGGCTGTGTTTGCGGGCCGGCCAACGGGAGTGCGACAGTGGGTGGGGAGTTGGAGCGTATGGTTTTAGCAGGCGGATTGACAGGGCAATCCGGCACCTTGGAAAGGCCGACGGCGGTTGTAGAGATAGGGTTGCTCACTGACTTGTACCATTCTTGGGAGTTGTCTGGCAGGAGCTGTCTGGAAATAAACTTCCCTATTTCATTGCCTGACCGAGCTTGTCGAAGTTCGGTGGCACGACCCTTCGACAAGCTCAGAGTGAACGAAATCGGGAACTTATTAAAAGACAATTCCCTGGCAAGTGATTACCGGCATGATCATTTGTCTCATGTCGTTTTCAGACAGGCCAAAGGCCGAGAAGTTCCCGTGCAGCCTCCAATAGGCGCTACCATGCAGAGTGAGTTTGATCATCCGGTTGTGAATGCTGCCAAAGTAAGTCTTGTCTTCAATCCGGCCGACCCGCATCTCTTATTTCCCAGACTTGTAGCGTGATATTTTTTATGTCGCCATCCGTATGATGGCTCAGGACCACCACTTCATGCTCTGATATTGGGTTAAAGCACGCGCTCACGATACCGTCTTGCCTGATAACCCCTTTGGGCGACCAGTGTTTTTCATCGTTGCGCCCCAGGATTCCTACCATGTGATTGTTGCAAGTCAGTGCATGAAGGCCTGACAGGCTAAAGCGGGTGAAGGCTGAGGTGTACTCCCCGGAGATGGTTTGCATTGACCATGTCCCTGCCGGGCTCTTCTCCCAGATACAGATTGTGCCGAACCGAGCAAAGCTGGTAGTCAGCACGTGACTGTCAGACGGGCTGAATAGTGTCTGATACACAGCGAAATCATGCTTGAGCCTTATTGCTGATTCAAGCCTTGATGGGGAACTGTGCTCCGGCGAGGAACAATGGTTCAGCGACCAGTCCGACCAATTTTCCGGTCTGGGCCATAACAGCACTTCCCCGGGCACCAGAGCGCCAGGGTCAGAATTAGCGAACAAGTATTTACCGGCAGAGCTGAATTGAAGCGGAAAGAATTTCGGGAAGATCACCGTCTCTTGCCATTGTCCCGATGGTTCCGGGCTGTGAATTGAGACCCGTCCGCGGTAGGAATCTATGTCAATCAGCACCAGAAGTTGATCTTCCACTGGGCTGAAGCTGGCATAATCGAAGCGGGCATAATCCACACGCTCTCTTAATAATATTGAATGCTGTGCTGACCAGACTCCATGCTCATCCAGAGATAGCAGGATAATTTTATCCAACGTGCGCAGTGCCAGGTACCGCTCCGAAGGGCTGAACTGGATTTCAACCACCAATACTCCGGGGGAGAGGCCGGAAACCTCCATTTTCAGCCAACCATTATTGTTTGCTTTCATGCACCAGACGATTACCGGATCGTCCCCCTTACAGGTCACCATATATTTCCCTGAAGGGCTGAATTTGATCATCTGATCCGGCAAAGTTTCCTTGCCGACTTCGTCCCAACAGTTGTTAGCGGGCCGCAAGGTGTTGACATAACCCTCACTGCTGCAGGTTAACAGGCGATTGGTGCAAGCACTGAACTTTGCCCCGGTAATCACCCGACTGCCGCTGTTATCGGACCAATTCAGTGGCTCTTCTGCCCACTGCCCCCGGTCATCCCTGGCCAGAATTCGGGAGTCATTCAAAATACGACCATATAACAACAGATGGCGACTGGACGGGCTGAAGCGAACATCAAGATCAGTGCCGTTCTGAAAACGTGGTTCATTTGGTTCACGCCAGGGGAGAGTGACTTTATATTCCTTGACCAGACGATAAGCCGGGCATGGTTCCATCCTCCCCAGGGTGCCAAGGCACAGAAGTGCGGGCATCTGTGGGAGGTTTTTTATTATCCTGTCCCTGAACGATATCCCTCTGTTGTTGCGTGATGTTGGAGCGGCAAATGGATGTGTGCCCAGGGATTTTTTTTGCCACCGGGCGGTTTGCTGGTACTGTTCCCGAAAGCATTGCGGAAGTCGGGCAAAATACGACAGTTCCGGAATGTATTTGTATTCTTTGACCACATCCCGAAATGCAAGACAGGTTGCATTTACCTGCCGGATATCATCGAATTCAAGGTGGTCAAAAATCATGACTAAAAGTTCAGGAGGAAATTCAGTAATCTTTCTTTGCCGCAACGGTTGATTCTGTGGGGGTAGTCTATGGGGGCCTGCCTCCGGGCGCATGATAGTGGACGGGGAGGGTGTAGTTTTTGCCGATTGAATTGCAGACAAACCCTGCACCATCGAAAGATTAACGGTTCCTGAAGACGTTCCTGAAGACGTTCCTGAAGACGTTCCTGAAGACGTTCCTGAAGACAATGGGTCACTCACTGACTCGCTCCGTTCTTAATCAGTTGTTACCGGCATGAATATTTGGTTCGTGCTTTGGATCATGTCCTTGATGGACAGACCATAGGCAGGAAAGTTCACGGGTGGCGTACAGAGCGGAGTAAACCGGGGCCGGGTCTTGCTTCTTGATCTGATCCTTTTACACTTCCATCTCATTCTGCGCCAGAATAAGTTGCATCGTTTTTGATCTCCACTTAGGAATTGTCTTTTAATAAGTTCCCGATTTCCGTTCACCCTGAGCTTGTGAAG
>NZ_JAHHPO010001008.1 GCF_024606365.1 Endozoicomonas sp. ONNA2 | reverse complement strand
CCTATATCAATGTCCCTGTTTACCGGGCTTTTAAGCTTAAGTCAGTGCCATTGGTCTAAAAACTCCTGCTTCTTCCTCAAACAGCCCCGCTAATTGTGCCCTGCAGGGTATTCTCCACAGAATCAGGAATTTTTAGCCTCAATTTCTGGTAATCCTGGCGACGGGGTCACCCAGTCGGGCGCTATTCCCGGACAGCCGCCTGGCTATTTTTAATTCATCGCCTATTAAAAATATGCTGAAAATGGGAATCCAATTTACTTTTTAATTCCCGATAATTTTCATTACCCTGTGTCACAGCAAGAAACTGGTCGAGAACTGAATGGCCTTCGTTTATTAGCTTTTGTAATTTTCCGGCCGAAGCAATGGCTCTCTTCTCATAAGATGAATCGCGTTGTGGGGTTTGATTATCAGGGGCATTCTTTTTGATGTCAGACATCAAGGATTCCACACCCTCAAAGAGATGGTCCAGCGTATACCCTGCATTCTCTACGGATTCCAGTTTGTCAAATCTCGCTCTGAACTCCCTCAGGGCTTGTGCTGCTGATTCATCAGTAATCGTTTGTGATGAGTCCATAATGCTGTCAAATTCAAATTTTAACTCCTTACTCCAGGTTCTCAGTTTGCTGATAATTTCTTCTGCAGTGAGGGCTTTCTCGGGATTCTCAATTTCCGATAGTTCTGCGGGTATAAACATGGAAGCCGCTGGTATTCCAGATACACTCCCGACGATTACCAGATAATCGTTAGCCAACTGAGCAAGTTTTACCATGTTCTCCTGCAATTGACCCAGCCTTTGTTGTTCTGCAAGCTGAGCTGTGTTGACCAAAGGCGCTGGCTGTGGGGCTGTATCCTCAGTGACGGGTGATGGCTGAGAGGTTGGGGCAGGCTCTGAGTCAGACCGTGTAGTTGTAGTACTATTCGGAGCAGGCTCTGATGTTGAAGCCTGAACCTGCAAATTGCCCGGAGCACTATGAGCCACTGTCCTGCTGGCAATTTTTGTATTCAGGACCGGGGTTAGCCTGGATTCAGAAAAGGCGTTGATGTAATTCTGGGCCGCTGCCACTGAGATAGTTCTGGATTGGCCGGAGAAGCAGAAAACAGCGAACAGGGCACTTTTCAATCCTTCGGTATGGTAATTGTACTGAATGTTTTCAAGCCAGCTCAGCTGAACAGGGGTATCAGGAGTCATACGTTAGTTCCATTAGTTTCAGTTAATTTTTTAAAGGTATCGTGTAAATCAGACCAGATAACTCAGGATTAGTTCATTTTCACTACCCAGAACGTACCAAAAATTTTCTGTCCATTGCGTTGCCAGGTTCAGGGGCTGGCGGAGTATCGTCGGCTGGTCAGAAATAAAGGATTCCATTTGGCCAACTACTTACAGAAGACAATGTCTGCACGAGACTCAAGCAAACATATGGCCGGTCTGGATCCTGGAAGGCAGGAGCCAACTGAGTCGTTGATATATCATGCGAGGCGTGCCGCACAATAAAATTAAAGAGGCTTGTCTTTTCTTTAAATGGCTCGAGTAATCTCCTCCTCAGTCATGACAAATTTCTTCGAGACGTTTTATGGCTCAGGATGACACTTTTTGCTGTCCACTGGTATCGGTCATACCTTGGCAAAAGGTTTTCAATTGATGTTTGTGGGTTTGAGAATCGGGCTTCTTCTTTGAAGGAGTTCACGAATAAAGAAACTACCCCGCTGTTTCAGAAGTCAGTGGATAAGTTGTTGGCAAGCTGTGTTTATACTGTCAGTAATTTGTGATAAACCGTTGTGGTACGTGATAGTACGATTATTATCCCCTGTTTCAGTTATCCGGAATTTGTGTGGAAAAGGTTGTGGATAAACGGTTAGGGGATAAAGGGAAGCCTTGCAAGCAGGCGGTGTGAGAATGACTGGTCAAATATCAACCAGTCATTCTTCGTCAAATCTTTCCGTTATTTGCTGAAGTTTCCCTTTTGAGAACACAACCTTCTTGATCTCGTTGTACTCAACTGTTCGGAGACTGGCGCCCCAATCTGCCAACCCAGTCATTGCCAGGAAGTATCCGGCCCGTATTCGAGGCAGCCACACATCGGTGTAGCGGCGGCCAAACATTAAAACCAGCGCCAGATCATCACACTCTGGCAGTGGGTTTCATGCCATTGACTGATGGTTCATCTTTAAAAGGACAGGTAATTATTCAGCACCCCTCACTTAAATCTGGAATTTTCTGATTTTTATACCATCCTCTT
>NZ_JAHHPO010001007.1 GCF_024606365.1 Endozoicomonas sp. ONNA2 | reverse complement strand
AATTGGTCTAAAAATCCGCTTTTGTTCGGCAAATAGTCCCGCTACTTGTGCCCTTCAGGGTATTCACCTCACAAAATCGAATTTTCTACCATTCTCGTTACGAGGTCGCCTATTCTCCAACAACCTTATTAATAAGCAGACTTGGCCTGCCATGGATTCTGAACTCTCAGCATCCCGGAAAGTAACTGGAATAAGTAAGTAGTTGCCAATACAGTAACGGTCGGTAATCAAATACATTATATAAACAATCACCTGAACGTCGTTTCACATATTTGGCGAGTACAAACTTATGCACAATTACTCCCGCATCTGTATCTATTGAGGACGCATATGCGGGAACAATAATACATCCCTGATTGACGGCATATCCGTAAACAGCATCACCAGCCGGTCAATACCAATACCTTCTCCGGCGGTTGGTGGCAGACCGTATTCAAGTGCATTGATATAGTCTGCATCGAAATGCATTGCCTCATCATCCCCGGCATCCTTTTCCGCTACCTGCTGCCTGAAACGCTCAGCCTGGTCTTCTGAGTCATTCAACTCAGAAAAGCCATTAGCGATTTCCCGACCCCCCACAAAGAACTCAAAGCGCTCAGTAACAAAGGGGTTGTCGTCATTTTTACGGGACAGAGGTGACACCTCGGTCGGGTAATCAGTGATGAAGGTAGGACCAAGCAAATGATGCTCCACCGTTTCATCAAAGATTTCCATCTGAATCTTGCCAAGCCCCCAGATTGGCTTTACATCAATGCCCAACCGCTCGGCAACCTGCGTTGCTGAATCCGGGTTGTCGATATCGGCGGCATCAAGATCCGGGTTAAAGTGCAAGATAGATTCAAAGACCGACATCCGCGCAAACGGCTTGCCAAAATCGATCATCTGCCCCTGGTACTCGAACTCAGTTTTACCCAGAACTTCCTGAGCCAGCTGCTTCAGCATGGCTTCAGTGTGATCCATCATGTCGGTGTAATCCGCATAAGCCTGATAAAATTCAATCATGGTGAATTCCGGGTTATGTCTAGTAGACAACCCTTCATTGCGGAAGTTCCGGTTAATCTCAAATACCCGTTCAAAACCACCAACGACCACTCGCTTCAGATAAAGTTCCGGAGCAATACGGAGATACATATCGATATCCAGCGCGTTGTGATGGGTCACAAACGGTTTGGCCGTGGCACCACCGGGGATCACCTGCAGCATCGGCGTCTCGACTTCCATGAAGTCCTGACTCAGGAAGTAGTTACGGATACCTTGAATGATGCTGGAACGGATCCGGAAGGTTTCCCGGGACTGTTCACTGGTAATCAGGTCAACATAGCGCTGACGGTAACGCTGCTCGGTGTCAGTGAGGCCTTTATGCTTTTCAGGCAATGGGCGCAGGGACTTGGTCAATAGCTGGACAGCACTCATATCAACGTAAAGGTCTCCTTTACCTGAACGCTGAACAACCCCTTCTGCACCGATAATATCCCCCAGATCCCAGGTCTTGATCGCAGCCAGAGTCTCTTTTGGTAACTGCTTGCGGTTCACATAGAGCTGGATGCGGCCAGACATATCCTGCAGTTCCATGAACGCACCACGGTTCAACATAATACGGCCAGCCACTTTAACATGGTGGTTCAGGCCTTCCAGGGCAGCCTTGTCATGATCTTTGAACTGCTCCTGAAGATCGTCAGCCAGGGAATCACGTCGGAATTTATTCGGAAATGCCACCCCTTTTTCGCGAATGGCCGCCAGCTTTTCCCGGCGCAGGGTCACCAGGCGGTTCTGGTCTTCAGCTGCCTTTTCTTCCTGCACCTGTTGTGACAAAAAATGTTGTTCAGACATAAGACTCTCTTCCAGTTACATACCTTTTTTCAAGCTCGCCTCAATGAACTTGTTCAGGTCACCATCCAGCACAGACTGGGTATTGCGGGTTTCTACCCCGGTACGAAGATCCTTGATTCGGGAGTCATCCAGTACATAGGAGCGAATCTGACTGCCCCAGCCGATGTCCGACTTGGAATCTTCCATCGCCTGCGACTCGGCTGTTCTCTTTTGCATCTCCATTTCATAAAGCCTGGCCTTCAGCTGTTGCATGGCCTTGTCTTTATTCTGATGCTGGGAACGCTGGTTCTGACACTGGACAACAATGCCTGTTGGCCCGTGGGTAATACGTACGGCAGAATCGGTGGTATTAACGTGCTGTCCACCGGCACCACTGGAACGATAGGTATCGACACGCAGATCTGCCGGATTGATTTCAATATCAATATTGTCATCAATTTCAGGGGAAACAAAAACGGAAGCAAAGGAAGTATGACGACGATTACCGGAATCAAACGGTGACTTGCGCACCAGGCGATGAACGCCGATTTCAGTTCTCAACCAACCAAACGCATAATCCCCGTTAAACTGAACCGTTGCCGATTTGATACCGGCCACTTCACCGGCAGAGACTTCAATGATGTCCGTTTTGAAACCGTTGGCCTCACCCCAGCGCAGGTACATTCTCAGCAGCATATTGGCCCAGTCCTGAGCCTCAGTCCCGCCGGAACCGGCCTGAATATCCAAAAAGGCGCTATTAGGGTCCATTTCACCGGAGAACATACGACGAAATTCAAGTGCTTCCAGTTTTTGGGCCAGCTCATCAAGCTCATCAACAACGCCCTGGACACCGTCCTCGTCTTCTTCTTCTACCGACATTTCCAGCAGTTCTTCACAATCGCCCAGACCACTGGTCAGAACATCAATAGTAGAAACAATCGCTTCCAGGGTGGCACGCTCTTTACCCAACTTCTGGGCATACTCAGGATCATTCCAGACGTTCGGGTCTTCCAGCTCCCGTTCCACTTCCTGCAACCGCTCACTTTTGTGAGCGTAGTCAAAGATACCCCCTAAGCACGTCAGTACGCGCTTTCAGGTCCTTGATACGCTCCTTGATGGGATTGACTTCAAACATTGCCTTAAATCACTCACTGTTGTCAGATGCACAAATACCCTACTGCAAAGCCTCATCAAGAGCGGACTCATGACGGCTCTGGAAATACAATGGGAGTGGAGATGACAGCACACATGAAAGCTGCCCATAAAAACAGCTGGCTGACCTCTGTCAGGAGGCTGTCAGAGAATAGACTGCCCTACGCGGCAACTGCTCCTGCGTTGCTCT
>NZ_JAHHPO010001006.1 GCF_024606365.1 Endozoicomonas sp. ONNA2 | reverse complement strand
AGCTCAGGATGAACGGAGATCGAGTTCAAAATGTCGAAATTATTTCAGGACAATTCCTAAGCCGCCTATGCAGCGGATAACATTCACGAATTGATCATAACGTCTACAAAAAGTTTCTAAGCCGCCTATGCAGCGGATAACGCTAAGGTAATCCCGCTAATATTTTTTGGTGTTTTCTAAGCCGCCTATGCAGCGGATAACTTAAACATCTCGAACGTACTATCAGCCAGCTTTTTCTAAGCCGCCTATGCAGCGGATAACGATGTGTGCTGGGGCAAGGTTCAGCCAGAGGTTTTCTAAGCCGCCTATGCAGCGGATAACTCGTTCTCAGATGACATTCCCTTCTAACGGCATTTCTAAGCCGCCTATGCAGCGGATAACGTTTTCAGTTCAGTAACCCGGGACTGCAAGCTTTTCTAAGCCGCCTATGCAGCGGATAACATGGACTTACCTAATACGCTGATACCGTCCGTTTTCTAAGCCGCCTATGCAGCGGATAACATAACGGTTCCAGACCGAGCTGTTGGTGGTCATTTCTAAGCCGCCTATGCAGCGGATAACCAGAAGATTGAAGTCCACGAAATTCTGCGTCATTTCTAAGCCGCCTATGCAGCGGATAACGCACAGGACTCATTTTGTAACCGACGGGCAGTGTTTCTAAGCCGCCTATGCAGCGGATAACTCCTGAACATTGGGAAAGCCCCGCAAATTAAATTTCTAAGCCGCCTATGCAGCGGATAACTCTTGCTTTTTGGTGAAATATTCAATTCGTCATTTCTAAGCCGCCTATGCAGCGGATAACAATATACGGACTTAATCACTGCGCGGGAATATTTTCTAAGCCGCCTATGCAGCGGATAACAGGGCCGGATGCTCGATGCCTTTGCTGTCTACTTTCTAAGCCGCCTATGCAGCGGATAACAAACACGACTTTCCCTAAAAAACCATTATTAATTTCTAAGCCGCCTATGCAGCGGATAACAAGACGCCATCGACGAGCTGGAGCGCCTAAATTTTCTAAGCCGCCTATGCAGCGGATAACACTCTAATCACCCGGTTAACATGTTGAGTTTTCATAAAAAAACCATTGAAACAACCAAAAAACAACATGCTGCAATAAATAATAATTAATGATTACTTTTCAATGGTTTAGCTTGCTGAATTAGTAAAGGAAGTTTTCAAAACAGCGGAACTGTGGCCGGGTTCTGGCCATTCGCAAGCCCATAGCTACTAAAGTTGCCCAAGTTGGCTGTTGGCATGATCTTTTGAATTATGCCCAATTGAAAATGTTGCCCGGTACTTTGACTAATAAGGGAGATAAATGCCCGGTCATCTTTGTAAGCACTGCTCAATCGTTTTCTACGCTCCTCTACCTGCACTGGGTCAATCTCAACACCCTTGTTCGCCAGGTGTTTCAGGTATCTTTTCATCCGTTTCCTGAGCTGAGCTGAACTCCCCTTATCCGATTGCCGGTTACGGACATAAACAGCAAAGGAGGTATGCCGGGGGACAGGTTGCACTGGAATGATCTCAATTGCACCTCCCGCTTCCAGTTGCAACAATCGAGTGTTTAGCAATAACTGCTCCAGTTCTTCAGCTGAACCAAACAGGCGCATACTATCACCGGGGTGATTGGCTTTAATATTGGGGAGCGCCAATGCAATACTGTCTTTTTCATTGGCACTTAAAAAGCCATGCACCTGTTGAAAGACCTTACCCAGCATCCAGCCTGTCTCGTTAGGTGGTGTTTTGCAGTTAATTTCCAGGTAGTGTGTCAACATTTCTGGCTCCTATTTATTCTTTTTACTTTTACCGCTAAAAACACCACCGCGTATCAGGCAGGCCATCACATAATGAATATGTTCCGGAACCGAACCCTTTTCAAGCGCCTCGATCAGTTCCTTAATATTCATCAAGTAGGTGTAAAGATCGTCCTGGTTAGTTGAAGGCAAGCGCACGGCTTCGGCACGTTGCTGAACAACGCCATAGGGTTCTATGGCAATGGCTCCATATTGTTTCGCTTTGCTGTGCCATGTATCGATGGTCCGAATCGCGTTACCAATTTTCTGGCTGTGCATCATGGCTTGTTTTCCCGCAGGGCAGGCTTTAGCGGCCAGGACCTTGCCGTCCTTACTGTCGGCAAATTCCTGGCTGGGGTAAACTTCCTGCCCCGCGCCAAGATTGCCCTGGCCAATGACGTTTAAACGCAGTGGCAGATCATTACCGGCCAGTGCGCTGGCAATTTTATCCCGAAGTTCGAGAAAGCCCTGATACTCGCCGTAGTCATGGTCAAAAGCATTTTCAACCTGGAATGATGTCTCTGTTTTTTCATGCCTCACCGTGACTTTTTTGTCAGTGGCATAGCGGTTACGCCACATCCAGCGACCGTTAATAATATTGGTCAGATAACGTGTAGCCAGCTCTGAAAAACCATTGAGATCCCGATAGAGATGCGCCAGCTTTTCCAGGTCAGCAAAGAAATCCGGTGCATTGCAGGCTCCCGGTCTCAGTGACTGACTGGTAAACGTCAGTGAATACTCAAGACGAAAACGATCGCAGGTTTCTGGTAAGTAGCAGACATCAACGCTCTGGATATTGGCATTATTAGGATCCAGTAACTTCTCCTTCTCCTGCTCAGCTTTTTTACCACTGCGGTCAATGCCCGAGAAGTTGGATATGGTACCTCGTACTGTTTGGCGGGTAATCAGCACTGGCTGTATTTGTCCATCATCCCCCATGCAGGTGAATATGCCATTGGACGGCACAATGGAACGTGTGTAATTGAGCATGGTGGGTAATTCAATTTTGGCCATTTCCGGGCTCCTTTATTTAATTTGTATGTGTGTCAACAACACAAAGCCTGTCGGTCGGACTGTAGGTATGACGCCACAGGGCATTCTCCCCCCGCAAGTCGAGGGCATTGGTCGCATGAACCAGAGAAGGCAGATAGCGCCATTGTGCTAAAGAAATAACCGGTTCGGCAAAAGCCATCGGTAGTTGCTTCCGCGTTCCGGGACGGTTGGTGGGGGGCTCCAGCAGCCGATAACCGATGCTGGTGGGAATCAACCAGCCCGGTTGTTGGCGATGATATTTGCCATCGTCGCCTCTGACTCCTGCCAGGGCATCCAGAAGCCGGTCAAGGTTATCCCGGGGGTCATCGTTGCGGCTTTCCAGCTGTTCTTTGGCATTACACAGCAACCACCCTGCAGGCAGGCGCTGTATTTTTTCGGCCAGGGCTGTTGATGATGCTGCAAAAACAGGCAGTTGCTGCTTGATAATTCGGCCACCGGCCAGTGGTGTCCGGGTCAGAAAGGCCGCCAGTCCCTGCAGGTTTTCATGGGAAAAGATGTTATCCAGACATTCTTCGTCTTCATCATCTTCCTGAATGATTTTTAAGATCAGGCTAATGTTCAGGTCACCCTTCATCTCCTGAATAATCGATGGGTTCATGTCTTCCGGTTTGGTGGGGTGCATACCATGGAGTGCAGGGGGGGATTTGGCCTGACCATCATATAGCGCCAGGTCATGGCCAATAATTGCCACACCATGAAATGCCAGGTGGTCTCCTTCTACTTTTTCAACTTCCCTGGTCAGCCAGTTAAGCTGCAGGGCATGGGCAAAACCAGTAAATGCTGTTATTGATGGCAAGCCAGCCACATGCAGACAGGCTTCTGCATTGATGTTTTCCAGCCTCAAATCTGGAAGAAGCAAATACCCTGCATGGTTCATAATCTTGCCTCCAGCCATTGCGTAAGCGCCACAGTCAACGCCTGGTTATCACTGTTATCCAACAGCGGCTTGTCATGCTTTCCGTCCCTGAACGGGGTTGTTTTTAACAGATTCAGCGCAGCTTCCCTGAAAAGTTCCATCTGCTGTCTGTCTGCGGTACCCGCCAGCCAGGCTTGCTGGTAATCGGGCAGATGACCAGTCAGGGTCGTTTTCTCATTGTCTGACATGCCGGTAAATTGCCAGCGCAACTTGATTACAGGGGCCATCAGCCGGGCGATAATCATGGCAGCAGCATTGGCATGTCGCTGGCGTTTTATTCGTGCAGGCATACCCTCAACCCCCGGATGCAGTAGTGTGGAGATATCCAGGCTTTCTCTGCGCCTGGCAAGCTCAAACAGGCTTTTACTGTGTTTGCTCAGGCGAATATATTCTTTTGCTTTTTGGGTAGGGATGGGCGGTATGTTTGCATACAAGTGTTGGTACCAACCGCCCAGCTCTGCATTGTAAGGGCCCACATTAATGGGCTGGGTACCTCCAACTTTGGTTACCCTGATGGAAATCAATTGCGGTCTCTGTTCATCCTGCCGCCGTTGATTAAGGCGTTGATGTAACTCACGGGTCAGACCAAAGGCCATAACCGGTACTACTACAAAATCATCATTTCCATGTTGCATGGGCCAGATCACCTGCTTGAGAAAACGGTCCGGCGCCTGACTGGCATCCGGCATGGACCAGCAAGCTGTAGCAGCATCCTCAAGAGACTCTAACCAACAACGAGCGAGGCCAAGTTGTAACAGGCTGGATGTGATTTCATCCTGTCGATTAGCCAAAGCTCTGAAAACAGAAGTAACCTGTTCTTTGAACATAAATTCCTGTGCCAGAAAACGAAAATAACCTGCGTAAGCTGCATTCCCTGAACCACTGGTCAGACGCTCACAGTTAATGCTGGCGGAATGAACATAGGGACTGTTGTCGGGGAGGTGTTCCAGTTCTGGCTCAACGATAGTACAGCTTTGTACGTTGGCGTTAGGGCATTTGAGGTTATGGGTGCCGACCATGGGAATAGTATTGCGTAAAATGATCAGTTTTTTTTCGTTACATAAAAACGCTCTTGCCGTTTCAGCATCGTGCAGGGCCGTATCATTTTTTTTGCACTTGTGCATGGAGGCGTTGATCAGGGCAATCAGAAACGAAAACAGACCCGAGGGGGGGATCAACGGGGGAGGGAATCTGTCGAACCGTGTCAGTATTTCAGGAAGATCCGAAGCCTCCATATTCATGTCGATGTCACCTTATTCATATTGTTTGTGTATGTGAAATGCGTACTATTGTAGGTGGTTTTTTTATTAAACAAATAAAATTGGTAAATACTGAGCTGGTTTGTTAGCCTCACTTGACGAATAAGTGTTTTAGCTTCAAAACTTGGATCCGGCGAAACGTTTACCACTGCACAAGTGGCTTAGAAAAATTTGATTTGATTAATCTTGTCAGCCACCGCACAGGTGGACAATCTCCCGGGCGCAGGAAAGTACAGAATGGCAATTATGCCTTCACACCGGCAGGGGCTTTATCTCATGGAGCACTGCCGGGTTATGGTCAAAGATGATCAGTTAACCTACGTGCAGCAGAAAGACGGATTTCAGAAATTCTTTGCTCTGCCTTTTGGTAATACAAATGTACTATTACTGGGAACGGGTACCTCTATTACCCAATCTGCTGCCCGCTTGCTCTCGGATGAAGGCGTTATGCTGGGCTTTACTGGAGGGGGTGGAACCCCATTGTTTCTGGCTTCTCAAAATGAGTACCGACCTACAGCCTACATGCAAGCCTGGGCAAAAATGTGGTTTGAGCCGAAAAACCGGCTAACGGTCTACCGGCAGTTTCAGGAAGCGCGGTGCCAGTTTGTCATGACGTCATGGCAAAGACTCGCTGCCCTCAAGACCGTCAATCTGACCGATATCCTTGCCAACTACCGGGATAAGATATCCATTTCAATGGACGGTCAGACTTTAATGGGGCATGAAGCCAACTTTGCCAAAAGTTTGTATCGAGTCCTTGCTCGTGCAGTCGGACATGAGGGCTTCGAACGTACTCCCGGCTCCGGAGAAACCGGAGATCGCTTTAACCGTTACCTTGATCATGGTAATTACCTCGCTTATGGACTGGCGGCAACCGTTCTCTGGGTGCTTGGTATTCCCCACTCCATGCCAGTTGCCCACGGCCTGACCCGCCGTGGTGCCCCGGGAGGCTGTCCGAGAATAGACTGCCCTACTGCGGTGGCAGCAAATTGGTCTAAA
>NZ_JAHHPO010001005.1 GCF_024606365.1 Endozoicomonas sp. ONNA2 | reverse complement strand
GAGGATAAAAAGTCGGAAATTTTTAGTGAATAGTGGTTCTATTTACTAAAAATTTTCGACTTTTTAGATCAATTTACTGCCACCGCAGTAGGGCAGTCTATTCTCGGACAGCCTCCCAGGGGTGAATCTGAGTACTCACCGTGGGCAGCGGCAGGCGTCAAGCGCGCAGCGCTTATCGAAATATTGAAGTTATGTTCCTGAACTTGCCGACGTATCTTCGCTTTCCAATAACTCCTCCGCCTCAGAACGGGGGTCAATCTGCGTGACAATGGGCGTTGTGCCGGGTACTGGAATAAAATGTTGCTCTTCGCTGGTGTAGATCGCAGGACGGTAAGCCATTCGAATCAGGAAGAAGAGGCCGGTAGCTCCCATCACTGTGATGAAATACAGCATCAGACCTTCTGCAATATGGCCCATAAACAGTGAGGCCAGGATCGGGCCAACACAGGCACCAAAGCTGTAGGCAAGCAAAAGCCCCTGGGTTCCGGCAACAATATCATCCGGGTGCATATGATCACAGCCGTGGCTGATGGCCAGTGGATAGAGAGTAAAGGTAGCGCCGCCAAACAGAAATAATGAGGGATAATACAGCCAGCTCTCGTGGGAGCCGAGGATCAGGGTAAAGCAAATGGCGCAACCAGCCAGGGCCACCAGAATCAACATTTTACGCCGGTCGATCCTGTCAGAGAGGTAACCCACCGGAAACTGCAGTGCCATTCCGCCAGTCATGGTGATGGCCAGAAAGATCGCTACGGTGTGGTCATCACTGCCGCTCAGGTCGGCCAGGTAAATGGGCAGCATGGAATACAAGCCACCCAACACCAGACCACCGGCAAAACAGCCGAGTACGCCGGACGGTGTCAGTTCGAACAGCTTTGTGAATCCCAGGGTAGAAGCCTCTTCTATCTCAGGTGTCGGGATGCGCGTCATGGCCGGTGGGAAGATCGACAACGACAGCAGAATACCGATCAGGATAAACGGCATCAGACTACTGCTATCAAGGAAGCCGACAAACAGCTGTCCGATGGCATTGGCACCATAGAGTGACACCATGTAGAAAGACAGGACCTTGCCCCGGTTGGTGCTGTCACTTTCACAGAGCAGCCATGACTCAACCACCACAAATATGCCAGCCACCGCCATGCCGTTAAGGAAGCGCAGTACCAGCCAGCTGATGGTATGTTCTGACAGTGCCAGGCTCAATACAGTGGCACAGAGCAACGCCATGAAACAGGCGAACGAGCGAATATGGCCTACCCGGCAGACAATACTTTCTGAGCGAAATGACCCGGCCAGTAATCCCAGGTAGTAGGCGGTACCCATCAGACCGGCCATAAAGTCATTGCCGTCTGTTTCATTGATTCTCAGGGGAATCAGAGTTGTCAGGTAGCCACTGGCCAGGGCAAAAATAAACATGCCTGACAGTGGCGCAACAAAACGTATCATAGTTTGCAGCCCGGTAACGGTGTTAACAAGTAGAGAAGATAAGCTAATTATTCCTGGGAGGCTGTCCGAGAATAGACTGCCCTACGCGGCAACTGCTCCTGCGTTGC
>NZ_JAHHPO010001004.1 GCF_024606365.1 Endozoicomonas sp. ONNA2 | reverse complement strand
GGCACGACCGGCTTCCGAAGGTTTCAACGTCTTCTGAAGTTACGGATTCAGGTGGTAGCTCACCACTGGATCGCTATTTTACTGGCATTTTATTTCCCCTCTCACAATATGAAGATATTGAGGAAAATACTTCCGATAGCGATGATACCCATGCTGCGCAGCCGATAAGGACAGGCAAGCGATACCAGCCACCCTGTTCAGCAGGCATGTCATTTTTTATTACCGGTAAGAAAATACGATTACGCGTGTTTTATTCTGCTTGCTCATTCTCCCCGGAAGATAAAACCAATTATGGGCATATCACCAGCTGGCTAAAAAGCAGCCTTATGGCAGAGGGTGGTGAAGAAATCACCTTCGAGAACCCGAAGCAGCTAACAGGCGTTTATAGCGAAGCCAGGGAGGTCCTTAAAAACCGGGGTAAAATAAATGTTTTATGGCGCCCCCATGGATCAGGTTATATCGTGACCTTGTCATTAACCAATACAGCAAATATCGGTAATGATTTAAACATATTGATGGGGTCTGACTCAGATCCCGATGACCTGGAAGCGTCTGGAGAAATATCAGAGGGCGCTCTGTCAACCCCTTTAGAACAGCCCCCAAATGTCTCAGCCAACACTTCAACAGAACCACTACACAGAAAACCTGAAAAATTTAAAGTAGAGCAATGCCAAAAAGCACTGTTTAATGTCCAGTTCAAATGCATTATTGAAGAGGGGGAGCTACTGCCATACCCGGCAAAAAACAGGTTATTACTGACAGAAGAAGAGCAAGAACTCGAGCTGAGGTATAAAGACAACAAAGTCTATGCCATTGGCCATGGTGTCGCCGTTGACTGGCGAAAAAACCAACAGCAGAAAATGGAAATCAATTCCGACTTCATGCCCACTGTTGAAGTCCCTCAGGTAACGGCAGACACCAGTGAGCCACGCAGCCATACCCTGAGTTTTGCTTATTTATCGAATAAAGATAATCAATCAGACATCATTGGTGAGCTTGAGAGTTTTATTGAAGACTACTCCCAATGGATTGGGGTTCAGTCAGATATCGCTGCCAATGAGGCACCAGACGACCTGGACACAGCAAACCGTATTTTAAATAAAATTATCATCGCCCGCGACCGTATGCGCACTGGTCTTCATGTGCTGAAAAGTAACCATGAAGCCCTTTTAGCATTTGCCATTGCTAACCAGGCCATGCTCAAACAGATGACTTCAACCGAAAAAGGCGAGATTGATTTTTCCAAATATAAATGGCGGCCTTTTCAGCTGGCTTTTGTCCTTATGGTGATGGAGTCTGCCATCAACGAAAACTCTGATTTTCGCGATATCGTGGATTTGATCTGGTTTCCAACCGGTGGTGGGAAAACAGAAGCCTACCTTGGTGTGATGGCCTTTCTCTTTGCCTACCGAAGAATAACAGCACCGGCCAGTGCCAATGGCACCATGGCTATTATGCGCTATACCCTCAGACTGCTGACGGCTCAGCAATTTACCCGGGCATGTAAAGTCATATCTGCATTGGAGTTAATCCGTCGGGAAGACACCAGACTATTAGGCAACACTCCCATCTCAATTGGTTTATGGGTAGGTGCTGCCAGCTCGCCCAATAGTTACAAACAGGCTATTACCGCCCATCAGGAGCAAAAATTCAGTCAGTTTGTTGTTAATGCCTGCCCCTGGTGCGGTGATAAGTTCACTGACAAAAATTATTTCGTTCGTGACAATGATTTTAAATTCACCTGTCTGAATAATCAGTGTGAGTTTGGCTCAGCTGACAATAATCAGCTGCCCTACCAGGTGGTAGATGAAGCCTTATATGAAAAACCACCTACATTGCTGATTGCCACTGTTGACAAGTTCGCCAGGCTGGCATGGGAGGAACGGGCAGCAATATTTTTTGGCGGACAACAGAATAAACCACCCGAACTGATCATTCAGGATGAGTTACACCTGATATCCGGAGCATTAGGTTCAATCGTTGGCATTTACGAACTGGGTATTGACGCTTTGCTCACCCAGCGGGGAGTTGCCCCCAAATACATTGCGTCAACGGCCACCATCCGCAATGCTGACAAACAGGTGAAGACACTATTTGCAAGAGATATGGCGGTTTTCCCTCCAGCAGGTCTGCGTTACCAAGACTCCTATTTTGCACGAACCATTCCACTCAGCGAAAAACCCGGGCGACTCTATTTAGGCTATCTCGCCTTTAACCTGCCGAAAAACAAATCCCTGGCTCCCCTGGCGGGCCTGTTACTTTCAGCCCCGATGGCACTCTTTCGATATCAAGAAGAATTCAAAGATTGTTGGTGGACTCAACTGATCTATCACGGCAGTTTGAAAGGTGTTGCCAATAGCCGTTCTGTTTACCAGAGCAGCGCAGACAAATTCTTCACACTGTTTTCCAGCGAGCAACTCTATCAGGAACTGGAAAATGAAGCACCCGGCATCATGGCCAGTAAACTTCCCGCTGAAGCAGAGGGTTTCCTCCATCAGGTAGCGGGGCATGACGCTCTCACAGAAAACGTTAAACAGTATTTTCCGCTGCGAAACGCCAAAATTGAGACCATAACCAGCCAGAAAAGTGCTGAAGAAAACGCCCATGTTTTCGATGCGCTCACTTTAAACTACGAAAAAAACAACGCCATTGATGTCGCCCTGGCAACCAATATGGTTTCAGTCGGCCTTGATGTAGCCCGCTTAGCCTTAATGGTCATCAACGGCCAGCCCCTGACAACCGCCGAATATATTCAGGCCAGCAGTCGTGTTGGTCGTAAAGATGTGCCGGGGATCGTCATTACCAATTACTACAAAAGCCAGGCCCGGAGCCTGTCTCACTATGAAAACTTCAGGTCATACCATGACTCTTTTTATAAGTACGTGGAGCCATCAAGCCTGACCCCCTTTACCTTCCAGGTAAGAAAACGGGCATTACACGCTGCCATCATTCTGGCTGCACGCCACAGTAACATTGGTCTGCTGGGCAACGACACGGCCAGTGATTTCAATCTACACTCGCCAGCTGTCAAGGCACTGATTGATCACATCAAAATCAGGGCATCAAAAGCCATTGGCGACCAGGACGTTGAAAGTAAGGTGTTCAGCCATATTGACCAGATCGTGACAGAGTGGCAGGCCCACGTCGAAAGAGCCAAGTCAGAGCGGCAATCATTAAGATATTCTTCCAGGGACCGGTCTTATCAGAGTCTGCTTTATCGATTTGGTGACGATAAGAAACCGGGAGCTTGGCCCACGCTGGACTCCATGCGCAATGTTGAAAATAGCGCCCTGATCAAACATACAAAAAACGTCAAATTATGAATCAACTTGAAAAGTACAGTCCGGTGAGATTGTCCCACCTGATATCTTATTCAGGTATAGGTGCTATTTTTCGCAATGTTAACGACCAGTTAATGGTAATTTGCGACACCCGATTCTGGACTGATCGCAACGGTAAGGTGACAGCGCCTCTTCTGCCCTATGTAGAAAGGATAAAAGCATCTTTGCAGATACATAAGGATTTAAGAACGCCACCTGTTGCCAAAACAGAAGAAAACGATCAGGTGCTTGGTGGCACGATACCTGCGGTATTATTTCCCAAGTGGACGGTATGTCCATACTGTAACATTCTTAACTATCACCCGTGGCACAACACGGAAGGCTCGCTACCGGGCAAACCACACTGCACAGAATGCTCGAAAAAACCACTCTTGCAGCAAGTTAGCTGGTGTGCTGTCAGCAATGAAGGGTATCTCAGTGAGGTACCCTGGCATTGGATTTGCCACAAGAATAGCCCAACAAAAGACAGTTGCAGAAATGACTACAGCCAAAATTACCTCAAGCTTGCGGTAGCCAATGATGGCAAACGCATCATTAAATGCATGAAAAAGAATTGTCATGCTGAGCACGCATTTGAAGAAATGCCACTGAAGAATCTCTATCGCATTCAGCCATGGCTGCCGGATAAACCAGCCACGGCAGAAAAAAAATCTGCTCGAGTCATGGAAGTGAACGACCCGCTGGTCTACCTGCCACACACCGATTCAGGCCTGGTTATTCCACCGGAGTCCCGAAAAAATGGCGACACACCAACGAATCGTCTTCTAAATGCTACTGAGCAGTTGCGGGAAATTCAAGCTATCTCACGGGAAATGATACGCAAAGGTAAAATCAAGGCCCTTGCCAGAGAGCTTGACTGCTCAGAAGACGATATCCGACAGGCAATGATTGATATGGATGCGCCACAAGCCAACCCTGAAATTAATCTGACCCCTGGCCAGCTTCTGCCGGACGAATATAACGCACTGCTGACACCACTGGATTTTGATGAAAGCGAAGATTTTGTAACCCGTCATAAAACGGCGGAATGGCAAAACCTTGCCTCTAACGTCGATGGCGATACCCGACTGCTAATGGCTTTGATCGATAATCTGGTGGTAGTGGATCGCCTGAGGCAAATACAGGTATTTTTAGGGTTTACCCGGGGAGAAATGGGAGGAGAACCCACTACCGATAGTCAGGATGAAAAACAGCAGATGATCCCCCCCGATATCACAGGAGAAGCTGACTGGATTCCGGCTATAGAACTGTTTGGTGAAGGGGTATTTATCACGCTGAACGAGCAATGGCTGAAGAAGTGGGAAACAGAGCATGCCATCAAATTGCGGGCCCGGGAGCTTTCTGAGCGATACGAAAATACCGCCGATGTTCCCACAATCAACCATCTGGAGGCAGTAACTCCCCGCTTCCTGCTGCTGCACACATTTGCCCATTTACTGATTCGCGAATTGGAGGCAACCGGTGGTTACCCTGCCGCCTCATTAAAGGAGCGCATCTACACCTCAAATGCATCTACCACTATGTCGGGGATTTTAATTTACACCGCTGTCGCCGATGTAGCAGGCTCCCTTGGAGGCATTGTCGAAAGTGCTGAACCATTAGCCTTTTTATCATTGTTAGAAGGTGCACTGAAACACGCTCAGTGGTGCTCCCTTGACCCGGTGTGTTCAGAGCACGAGGGCCAGGGACCGGGCTGGCTGAACCGGGCTGCCTGTCATGCCTGTGCGCTAGTACCGGAAACCAGTTGTTCATACAACAATGTATTTTTGGATCGAACTTTTATTAAGGGAAACCCGGAAGAAAACATTCCAGGACTGCTGGATTTTTTAAGGGATAATTACAGTGGCTAAACGAACTTTTAAATTACCTGAACTGCATGAGTTGACTGAAGAACAACTCAGGGTCAATCGCTTCCCAAAGCATGGTCAATTTTTAGTGGTCGGTGGACCTGGTACCGGAAAATCGGTGGTTGCACTTCTGCGTGCCATGAAGTTCGCCGATGAGGATTATCTGTTTCTAACTTATAACCACGTACTGTCACACTCATCCAGACAGCTGCTGACAGAGGGCGACCTAAAGGCAGATACTGCGACGTCATGGTTTTACAAAACATACTGTGACCGTTATGGACACTATGTTCCGGAAATAAAGGACCGTATTCCAGATTATTCCCGGATCGCAGACAAATATCGACAGGAAAACATTCCAGAACACAGCACTCAACTGATTGTTGATGAGGCTCAAGATATGGGCACGGGTTATTACGAGTGCTTAATGGAGCTTGGTTATACCAATTTCTTTTTATTAGCTGATCAGAACCAGCAAATAACAGAGGACCACTCCAACCGGGTTGAACTGACAGACCTTCTTGGACTCGACACAAGTGAAGTCATAGAGTTGAAGACTAACCACCGTAACAGTACACCGATTGCGCGGCTGGCCAGCCATTTTTATACCGATATATCCAGCCCTCAACCGGAACTGCCTGATCGCCCCTCTATTGACACACCGATCCTATATGAATACAGCAGGGTCGATAGCTGTGTTGAGTTGATCCTCAGGGAAGCGGATAAAGACGACACAAAATTGATTGGTGTTATTGTCCCTTCCGATACCAAGCGAGAAGATTACGTTAACAAGCTCAATAAAATGGAAATCAATCGAGATAATCCAAAACCACTGGTTTCAACTTACTCAAACAGCCACAAAGCTGGTGTCAATATTGATTTTTCAGTGGGTGGCATTGTGGTATTGAACGATAAATCAGTAAAAGGCATTGAGTTTGATACTGTTTTTGTTATTACCGATGGGCTGAAAATCATCAATAACGATCCGGATCTGATAAAAAAAAGACTGTATGTTATGTGCTCCAGGGCCAGGGAAAAACTGGTAATCCTGAAAAGTGCAACTCTGCAAAGCAATGTTATTGAACTTTTCCCCAGGGATGAAAATGTGCTGATCAGGAGTACCCTCTAGATGACAAAATTTTACCTGCCGGTTTGCTCTGAAAATCTGGTCAAGTTTCTCACATATGGATTGATATCTGCCGATAGAACTAAACCATTATCCGAAAGAAATTCTTACGTCGCTGATGCGTTATCCAGTCATAATGGAGAAATCCCATTATTTATTGACAAAGTTCCATCGAGTGAAATCAAGAAAATCAAAGATATTGACAAATATCTTCATGCTGCCATTCTCGAAATCGATATCAAAAAAATAACAAGTGGTTCTTTCAGAACAAATAATGACACATCCGGTACATTTCCGTTATCAAAAATGGATAACAAAGAGATCAAACGGATAAGCATCGTCGGGCCGATACCTGCCACGCTCATTAATGTGGTTTATTTTGCAGACCAGGAAGCAAAGGATGACTTTGTAACAAACTTCAAGTCGGCAAACATAGCGCCACCAAAAAAGATAATGCTCTGGAAAAAAAATTTATTGGATCATTCTGATGAAGCGGAAAAAGACCTTCTGCGTCAGAGTGCAACGGAAGATGCTCTACCAGCTGAGGTCATAACACCTCAAATAGAACTGACCGCGGAACACTGGCACAAAGTAAGCGCCTATGGTGGTGCATTAGCACTGGCTTTTTCAGCGTCTAAAAATGGTCAAAAATCCACTGATGATTTCAATGCGCTGGCATCCAAACCCTACTTTAAAAACAGTGCAATCAATCACTGGAATGCCGGGGATGATTTTTCTTTTATCAGTAACTTTCTCTTATCCAGCCCGAGCCAAACTGAATATGACTCTGCTGATTTCAAAACACAGCTATACTCAGGAATCTTAAATGTAATTTGCTCAGCAGATGAAGACAAAGCCACAAAAGAACTCGTACATTTTTTGACCTCCGGGGAGTTCAATAGCTTTGGTGAAAAATTTGTAAAATTCGCGAACAGCATAGCCAGTGTTATTGATGGAATTCACCAGACACAATACGCAGGAAAGCCCTCTGAACAGGGCGACAGAATCGGTCGAACGATCATCCCGATAATAGGATATTTAGCTA
>NZ_JAHHPO010001003.1 GCF_024606365.1 Endozoicomonas sp. ONNA2 | reverse complement strand
GGGGTTATATTCAATATGGGATGTTTGATGGGGAGTTTGAGGAAACCCAGAGGTTAACTACTTAACTTGAAGAAAAAAGACATAGGTCTTGATATTTGGATTTATTAAATATCAAGACCTGAGTTCGGATTCAATGGTATTTGTTTGCCAAAAATTAATCAGGGTAAACAGTTATGGTCATAGTGTCACTGTAAACACCAGCAGGGGCAGCATCAATGCTATCAATAACGGTAATAGTCAGTTCTATATTTTCACCATTACTGCAATTGAGCACATTCGATGGCTGCCAATTAGTGTAATTGCCTTGTCGATAATCTAGACGTGAGCCCCAGCGAAAATTGTGATTTTTTCTTCCATCGTTAATATTCATTAAATATTGAAGTGTATTTCCAGCCCTGTTAGACAAGCGAAAATCCGTCCACACCCCTCCTCCGTTTGGTTTACCATTCGTACTAAACGGCATTAAAGAAAATGTTGAAGCGCCAAGAGTATATACACAGATCTCTCGAGTTCCGATTCCCTCACTGCTCAGAGTCATATTCTCCAGGCCACTGATCTGAATGAGAGGCGGTATATAAAGGGTTATATAAAGATAAACATCCCGATCAACGCCGGAATCACCATCACCACCTACTGAGCTATCTGCTTGATCTATGGTGAAAGTTAATGTGCCCGAATGCCAGCCTGACTGTTTCAGGGTACCTTGCTCCATGAGTTTATTCAGGTCAGCACTCAAGGTCAGTTCAAAGTCAAGACAATCTTCACAAACATTTACCTTGCGCCCCGCACCCTGAAAGTCACATTGAGAGGTACACGGGGTATTTGCCGGATCATCTGGCGAAAACGTCACGGTTGTTCCATTTATTTTCTGCTTGATGGAAACAGTTAAAGGTATTTTTGAGTTCGGGTAATAATGGTTATCAACGAGTGTAACGCCCTCACTGAGCACATTGAAGGATGTTGCCCGATCACAGTTAACCTTGCCGCAAGAACGTATTTGGAACAGGGCGACAGAATCGGTCGAACGATCATCCCGATAATAGGATATTTAGCTA
>NZ_JAHHPO010001002.1 GCF_024606365.1 Endozoicomonas sp. ONNA2 | reverse complement strand
AAAATTTCCGACTTTTTATCCTCAATTTTCTACCATCCTCGCTACGGGGACGCCCAGTCGGGCGCTATTCTCGGTCAGCCTCCTATAGCGAGCTGTATTTCTTGCGCAGTCGATGACGTACCATCTCCGCTGCCGTGTTCACCACAAAGGTAAACAGAAACAGCACCAGGGCCGCCAGAAAGAGAATGCGGTAATGGCTGCTGCCCACTTCCGCTTCCGGCATCTCAACCGCAATAGTGGCCGCCAGCGTGCGCATTCCCTCAAAGATATTGGCATCCATAATGGGCGTATTACCGGTGGCCATCAGCACAATCATGGTTTCACCCACTGCCCTGCCCATACCAATCATCAGCGCAGAGAAAATCCCCGGACTGGCAGTCAAGAGGACCACCCGGGTCAGGGTCTGCCAGGGTGTCGCTCCCAGGGCCAGGGAGCCATAGGTCAGGTGCCGGGGTACACTGAATATCGCATCCTCGGCAATGGAAAAGATGGTTGGAATAACGGCAAACCCCATGGCCAGACCTACCACCAGAGCATTACGCTGGTCGTAGGGAATACCCAGTTCGAAAGTCAGCCAGGTGCGCATATCACCAGCAAACAGCCAGAGTTCAAGGCCGGGACTGAGCCACATGGCCAGGGCTCCACTGAGTAACACCACTGGCACCAGCAATCCGGCCTGCATACCGTCAGGTATCCGGTGACGTATGTCTGACGGCAAGCTATCCCAGGCAAAGGCAAAGATCAGGATGCCCGCTGGCACCAAGAGCAACAGGGCGAAAATACCCACCAGCTGATTCTCAATCAGCGGGGCCAGCCAGAGTCCCGCCAGAAAACCCAGAATCACCGTCGGCAGGGCCTCCATCAGCTCGATCACCGGCTTTACCTTTCTGCGCATGCCCGGAGCCATAAAGTAGGCGGTGTAGATGGCCGCACAAATCGCCAGCGGTGCCGCCAGCAACATGGCGTAAAACGCCGCCTTGAGTGTCCCGAAGGACAGCGGCATCAGGCTCAGTTTGGGCTCGAAGTCGTTATTGGATGCAGAGGACTGCCAGATATAATCCGACTGGCCATAAGACTCATACCAGACTTTACCCCACAGGGATGACCAGGATATTTCCGGATGCTCATTGTCGATCTTCAGGAATCGGGTCTCACCCTGGCTTGCCAGGATCAGATAATTTCCCCTGGGCGCTACCGCCATTTGATCAATTCGGCCCGCCGCCAATGGCGCCACCAGCAAAGATCGGTTGGCTGTGGTGTAATACAGACCCACCTGACCATGCGCATCCGACGCCAGAAAGCCCTTGCGACGATGCTCGGGAACAATCTGGTCGATGGGATCACTGCCAAGGTTGAAAGTCCGAATATTCTTCAAACTCAGGCGGCCATCTTCGCGAACCATAAACCACTGGGTGATATTGCCTGCCGAGTCGCCCACCAGCAGGGACACCCCGCCCAACAGGAACGTCAAGGCGGTGACGTCTACTCCCTGGTCGGTCAGGTTGAGTGTTTCATGGATATAGGGGCGGTCAATATCGCTGATATTGATCACCGTCAGTTGATTATTGCCGCTGAGGACATAAAGCCAGGCTTGTTCGGGGTCGATCAGTAACTGGCGGATGGCAAGGTCACCGGAAAGTCCACTGATCACCGGCAGTGTGACGGAGTGCTGCGCAAAAGTAACGGACTCGGTTAAAAAATCCGTTTCCTTGTGAATAACATCCATCACCAGCTGGTTACTGCTGCTGGCGGCTATCAGGAGCTTTTCCTCACCGTCACTGATCGCCAGCTGGGCAACCGGGGCCGACAGGCCGGTTATGGCGAAGGGCTGCCGGTCATAGGGATAGCTGACTTGCGGGGTGATCTTCCGGTGGTCATCTGGCCAGGTAATCCTATAGTCCTGATCGAACAATATAATCTCACCGGTTGTGAGGCCTGCAGCCATCAGATTGGAACCGGCAGCATCCCTGACCACCTTGACCACCTCACTGCCCGCCGGTATGGGCAGAGACTCACTCTGTAGCCATGCACCGGTTTGGGCAGAGAAAAAACGCAGATTACCAGAAGCCCCTGCGTCCATTGCCACTTCAGCCTGCTCCTCAACGGCGAGAAATATCGGTGCTTTTTTCTGATTAACTTTCTCATCAACGACGGTCAGGGTCGACGGGTATGAAGCAACCGGGGTAATCCCAGCGCCGTTAAACAGTGGCAGGACCTCATAAATGAGGTAAAAGAAAATCAGGAGAATCGCCACAATAACGCCAAGACCACCGGAAGCAATCCCCCAACGGGCAAGACGATCTTTCAAGAAGCGCAGGGAACGATATTTTTTTAGTGCCGGTGTATTGAAATCAATACCCGGGCTGTTATCCATCGAATTTTGATACATGGCGCAAGTCGGGTGAAATCATGCCCGAAACATACAGAATCAATATGACAGTAATGTGACAAAGCGCCATTTTACCCCGGACAAAGAAGATAATAGTTAGTATTCACTAGCGCAAAACCTGCCTATTCTTTGAACGTTTCATCAGGTGGAGTATATTTTTCAAAGCGTCTCACTGATGTTTCGGCCATATCCAAATGCATCTACTTTTATCACCTGAGCTTTATAAGCTCACAATTTGTAATATATTAATTTTCAACCTGAGAAAGATTTCAAGGCAAAATTAATCGCTGGATATGGCTGCTCTTAACCAGTTTTAGGCCGATCTTCTATAGATTACGCTGTGGATTGTACGGTGGATTGTACGTTGGATTGAAGTATCGCAACCCGTTTATAACTCAAAAGAACACAAAACTGGATGACTATGAACGCTGTCATTTTGGCTGTTGCCATCATGCTGACCTTAAGTATCTTGCGGGTAAATGTTGTACTTGCACTTTTTTTAGGTGCCATTGGTGGTGGCCTTGCCGGTGGACTGGGGTTTGATGCAACAATTGGCGCTTTTACCGAAGGACTGGGGGGAGGTGCCAGCATCGCCATTAGCTACGGTATGCTCGGCGCCTTTGCCATGGCCATATCCGCATCCGGGATTCCCCAGTGGCTGGCTGATCAAATCATTCAGAGAGTCGCTCACACCCACAAAACAGCGAGCCTCAGAATCTTGATCCTGGGAAGCATTCTGCTGATGGCGTTTACCTCTCAGAATTTGGTACCGGTACATATCGCCTTTATTCCTATTCTGATTCCACCGTTGCTGGGCGTTTTCAGTTCCATACAGCTGGACCGCAGGGCGGTGGCCAGCACCCTGTCGTTTGGTCTGATCGCCACCTATATGCTGGTTCCCGTTGGCTTCGGTAATATCTACCTGACCCAGATCCTGGCGGGCAACCTCAACGATAATGGCTTGAACATTGACCCTGACCTGATGCCATCGGCCATGGCCTTGCCAGTACTGGGTATGTTTATGGGTCTGCTTGTTGCTGTGTTCTGGACTTACCGAAAGCCCCGCCACTACCACATTGACAAGAATACCCCGGAAACAACCAGGGAAAAGCAGCACTCCATGGAGCCAAAGGCCGTCTTGATGACCCTGGTCTCCATCGCGGCGGCGCTCGTCGTTCAGCTATTCACCGATTCCATGGCCATGGGTGCAGCGACAGGCTTTGTGATCATGATCCTCGGTGGCATCGTAAACTGGCGGGAAGCGGATGACGTCTTCGCCCAGGGGGTAAGAATGATGGCGTTGTGTGGATTTATCATGATCTCTGCCTCGGGCTTTGCCGAAGTACTCAGGGCAACCGGGGATATTCCAACCCTGGTGGCCAGGGTTGAGGAGCTGGTTTTCGGGAGCAAGGCACTGGCAGCGTTTCTGATGCTGGCTGTTGGGTTGCTGATCACCATGGGCATTGGTTCTTCATTCTCAACCATTCCCATCATTGCCACACTCTATGTCCCACTGGCACTGGCTCTTGGTTTTTCGCCCCTGGCAACCGCAGCGATTGTTGGAGCATCCGGCGCTCTGGGTGATGCAGGCTCTCCAGCCTCAGACTCCACCATTGGCCCAACAGCCGGTCTTGGTGTGGATGGCCAGCACGATCATATTCGTGACACTGTTATTCCAACATTCATGCACTACAACATTCCCATGATCCTGTTTGCCTGGCTCGCGGCGATGATTCTGTAATCAAGTATTACCAAAGAATAAGGCCACTGGAGACAGTGGCCTCATACCAACTCAGTCACTTACTGGCAACCGTCGTATGATCAAGTCCGAGCCTGACCAGGTATTTATCAACCACTTTGCCAGGCAATGGGATATAGCCGTCCTTCACAACCACTGCCTGCCCCTGCTCAGAGAGCACCAGCTTGACAAATTCGCGCTCAAGTGGAGATAAAGGCTTGTTGGGCTGTTTATTCACATACACGTACAGGAAACGTGACAGCGGATAGCGGCCATCCACCGCATTCAGCGGCGTTGCCTGAACAAAGGCCTGACCTTCTTTTTTAGCCAGGGCAACGGTGCGTACACTGGAAGTCTGGTAACCAATACCGGAATAGCCGATACCATTGAGCGATGCAGAAACCGACTGAACCACCGAGGCGGAGCCTGGCTGCTCATTCACACTGTTTTTGAAATCACCCTTACACAGCGCCTTCTTCTTGAAGTGGCCATAAGTGCCGGATACCGAGTTACGTCCATAAAGCTGCACAGAGCGGTTCTGCCAGGAGCCACTCAGGCCAATATCACCCCAGGTCTGCACTTCACTTTCGGCGCCACACTTGCGGGTTGATGAAAAAATGGCATCCACCTCGGCCATGGTCAGGCCTTTGATGGGGTTATCCTTGTTGACAAAGACCGCCAGCGCATCAATAGCCACAGGAATGGCCGTTGGCTTGTAACCATGTTTCTTCTCAAATGCTTCCAGCTCCTTGTCCTTCATTTTCCGGCTCATGGGGCCAAAGTTTGAGGTACTTTCTGTCAGTGCCGGCGGTGCAGTGGAAGAACCCGCCGCCTGAATCTGGACATTCACATTGGGATAAATGCGCTTGAAATCTTCTGCCCAGAGCGTCATCAAATTAGCCAGCGTGTCTGAACCCACGGAGGAAAGGTTACCGGATACACCACTGGACTTACTGTACTTCGGCAGGGATGGATCCAACTGATTGGCCATGGCAATGCCACTGGCCAGCGCCAGTACAGTGCTGGCAAAGACTGCCAGGGTTTGCTTAAGTGCAGTTACGCGTGTTGTTATTTTCATCATTTGCTCTCCAGGTTTTGCCCGCCCTGTTTGATTAACAGCACCTTCTGATCATTCAGGGCTATCCGGGATTATCTGAGGCAATAGCCGCCTTGCTTGACTTCTGGAAATCAATATAGTGTTCGAATGTGACAATTCTATGAAGGCAGAATAATTATCTGGATAACACGCCCGAAATTAAATGGTTATGCCATACTCCCTGGCTGCACTTGAAATAACTTTTTTTGCTGCAGATTCAGGGTGTAAAGACAGCGCCTGTGAATCACTCACACGTCATCACGGAGAATGTACAACGATGGATGACAGACACATGGGCACTGCTCACGGCTTTCCCGCTTCAATTCCTGCACCTGTTGCCAAGCGCAGTCATTCGCAAAAAAACCCCGCCAGCAAGGGTATCGCCAGTGTTCCGGCTCAGGAAGGGTGTCTATTGCAGCAGCTGCCAGGGGAAATGATCCAGCACATTTTTGGTTATTTGTCTTACAGAGATATCAAGTCAGTGGCTAAAACCTGTGTGTATTTAAGGGATGGCGCCTTGTACCAGCACCGCCTGCGTGCCGGGGCATGGTTTCAACAATTCGAGCCATGGCAACAGCAGCATTTCACGCAGATCGCCAAAACCATCAGTGAGAATGACCTGAAAACCTGGCTTGGCCAGTATACCCGGGATGAAACACCATTGATCAATCTTGCCAAACTGACCCAGTCTGCGGAAACGGGAGCAGATTATCACAAGATCCTGTTTTATGAGGTGCATCAGCTCATGGCTGACTGTTGTGCCTTTGAACCCGTGATAGAATCCGATATTCAGTGCAAGACCCATTATGCCCGCACAGTCAAGTTCAGTAACGATACC
>NZ_JAHHPO010001001.1 GCF_024606365.1 Endozoicomonas sp. ONNA2 | reverse complement strand
AAAAGATTTCTTTTTTCTTCCTTTGTGTCTTTGTGCCTTTGTGGTGAAAGTCTTTATATGGCAAGGCTTTCACGCTTAAGTCAGTGCCATTACCTCCTAGCCCTCTCCATCAAAAAGGGCGTCAGACTCAAGCATCAGCCTTAGCCTGAAACCATGCAACTCAACAGGGTCAGCACTGTCCGGAAACAGAATCAGGAATGAAGGATGCCGCTTACCCTCAACCCTCAACTTAAAGCAGATCAACACTGAGGTAACAACAACTTCACCCTCAGGCCAGGCGCGATACCAGACTCCTGCAAGGTTTACGCGCCATTGGTCTTCCAGCAAACGAATGGCAGCAATACTGGTCGGCCGCTTCCGGGCAATAAATTGCAGGTAGTGTCGGTAACAATGAAAAACCACGGCTATGGCCAGGGCAAACTTGAACACAGGCCAGACTGAACAAAGCCACAGTGCCACAAAGGCGGCACTGTGGCTGACAAGTAGTAAAATCAGGTGGTAACGGGAGCTTCTTACAGTAACTTCACAAAGACTCGCCCTGGTAACGCCCACGTTCCAATACCCTGTCAACCATGCGGCTCAGTGCCTGGTCTTCAGGCCTGGTACCACTCATAAACCAACTGAAGAGATCCGGGTCTTCACACTCTAACAGGCGAACATAGGTCAGCTGATCAGCCTCGCTCAATTCAGACAACGCCTCCCTGGTAAAAGGTTCCAAAAGCACGTCAAGCTCAAGCATCCCACGACGACTGCGCCACTGCAGACATTTCAATTCATTTTCACCCAGCATTTTAGAATAACTCCTATTATGTATTTTGCCGGTTATTATACCTTTAAATTCGCAGCAATAATCTTCTATTATGCCAGCATCTATTCAATCCATTGCTGCTACACGATAACAAGGTAATCAGATGGCCACCGACTGGAAGACCTACTTAACAACCCAGGGCGCTGTTTTTGCACAGGAGCAGTTGACAGGCTTTGCCAAAACCCCACAAACACTGGATGAAAATGCTGTCTCAGTACTCTTTGGCCACAGTTTTATCAGGGTTGACGGCACAGATCGCCAGAAGTTTTTGCAGGGGCAAATTTCAACACATATGCTTCAACTTGCCGCTCATCATTATAGTACCGGGGTGGCTTGCTCCCCTAAAGGACGGATGTATAGCAATTTCAAAATCATGGACAATGGTGAAGACTATCTATTGACCATGAACTCAGGCCTGACTGAAACCACGATAGAAACCCTGAAAAAGTACGCCGTTTTTTTTAAGGTCAGTCTCACCCATCAACCAGACCATCTGGCTCTCGGCCTGTCGGGAGCCAATATCGATACCCTGCTGGCCAACATTTTCCCCGGCTCATCACTTCCAGGGCAAAATGAAGTCATCACAGTCTTTGGCAAGTGCTACCTGATCAAAGTCCCTGGCACCAGGACTCGTTATGAGCTTTGGCTCCATCAGGATGACCTTCCCCTGTTATGGCCAGAACTGACCATATTACTGACACCGGCAACGGAAGATTTCTGGGGGTTGCTGGATATTGAGTCAGTAATCCCACAACTGTGTCAGGAAACCATTGATAAATACATCCCCCAACATCTCAATCAACCTTCCCTTGGCGGGGTCAGCTTCAAAAAAGGGTGCTATACCGGGCAGGAAATTGTGACCCGGATGCAAAACCTTGGGCAGCAGAAAAGCCGGTGTTACTGGTTAAGCCTGGAAAGCACCGAAGAACCGGCCATTAACACCCGGCTTTGCAACAGTGATGGCAAGCCCGTTGGGGAAGTCATCCAGCGTGCCCGCAATGTCGAAAATGGCAACGTTGAATTACTGGCCGTTATCCGGATAGACGCGGCTGAGGCCAACGATGTATTTCTGGATACAGAAAAAGGCCACCAGCTGCAGGTTCATAAGTTACCCTATGCCATAGATACCAGGGCTGAATTGAAAAAATAGTAACCATCGGCCAATCCCGGAGCCCCTGCGGACTCTGGGAGAGTTATACCCACTCTCAGCGGATACTCTTATTGATTTCCAGCAGCAACCCAAAGGCTTCTTCAAAGTCGTAACTGATAACAGCATCCTGGAATAACTTGAGTTCCTTGTGGTCAATCTGATCTTTCAGCCCCTGAATGATCGTTGGCAGGAGAGAAACCACATCCACATCGCCTTCACCAAGCTTTTGTTCCATCTCATCAATCAGTTCTTTCAGCTCACCCAGTTCAATGGTTCCTTCCCCGGCGGGTTCCAAATCGTCTTTCACCGGCGGCAAATGCTCAAGGCCTTCCATTACCTGATCAAAGGCCAGTGCAAATGAGTCCATCAAGTGGTTATCGGGCATGTCACCCTGTCTTCGTAAACTCTGCTCAAGCTGAGCAGCCTGGTCATGCAACCTGTTTGCCCCTAAATTACCGGCAACCCCTTTCAGCCCATGCACCAACTGGCAAGCCTCATGCCATTTACCGGCTGCCAGAAGTCCCTGTAATTGACTCAGGTCTTGCCGCTGGCCATGGTAGAAGTCGATCAACAGCTTTTCATAAAGCGTCCGGTTTCCCTGAAGCCTGGTCAGGCCATTCTCTACGTCTATTCCCGGCAGAGTCAGGCAACTCGCAGGTGCCTGTGGCACAACAACAGGCTGAAGCACATCGGTTTCCCCTACCTGCAACCAGTGTCGCACCATCTGCCTGAGGGCATCAGGACTTAACGGTTTGGAAATATGATCATTCATGCCAGCCCGGAGACAGCGTTCCCGGTCACCGGTCATGGCGTGGGCGGTCATGGCAATGATAATCAGCTTATCCTTGCCAAGCTTCTTCCTGATTATCCGGGTTGCCTGATAGCCATCCATTTCAGGCATCTGAATGTCCATAAAGACCAGGTCAAAGTCTTCGCGCTTCACTTGCTCAACCGCTTCAATGCCGTTGCTGACCATGACCACCTCAAGCCCCATACCCTGCAACAGTTCCCGGGCCACCTGGCGGTTGATCTCATTATCCTCAGCCAGCAGTATGCGCCCTCTGGGGATGATCTCGCAAAAACGGGCTTCTTCGATCACCTCAGTTTTCACAATATTCGTACGCTCAAGCGTGCGCAGGACAGTCTCCACCAGAACGGAGCGATTGACCGGTTTAATCAGAAAAGCGTCCACTTCACCGGAGGCTCTTGCCATAAGCTCTTCGCGCCCATAGGCCGACACCATAATCAGCCTGGGTTCAATGGCAAGGTGGAGTTTATGAATACTTTCTGCCAGTTCAATGCCATCAATATCAGGCATTCTCCAGTCAATCAGCACCAGGGAAAAAGCCTCATCAGCACTGGAATTCTTCTCTTTTAGCAGCGCCAGTGCTTCATATCCATGGCCACTTTCCCGGATCTCACACCCGGTTGTTTGCAAATGACTGATCAGCATCGCCCTTGCTTCCGGGTTATCATCCACCACCAGTACCCGAACCCCTGCCAGAGAGTGTTCCAGCGCCAGGGCCTGATGGGCGACACCCAGTTCAGCACTAAAGCGGAAGGTGCTGCCCCTGCCGGGCTCTGAGTCAACCGAGATATCCCCATTCATCATGTTCACCAGGTTCTTGCAGATCGCCAGTCCCAATCCGGTACCACCAAATTTCCGGGTCGTTGAGCCGTCAACCTGGGAAAATGACTGGAACAGCTTACCCTGCTGCTGTTGACTGATGCCAATACCGGTATCGGTCACCGAGAACTGAAGCCTGACCACGTCCTGCCTGGTGGAGATCAACCCGGCAGATACATTGACTTCGCCTTCACTGGTGAACTTGAGCGCATTATGGGTGAGGTTGATCAGAATCTGCCCGAGCCGGAGCGGATCACCCCACAGGTGCCTGGGAACATCAGGCTGAATATCGTAAGTCAGTGTCAGGCCTTTTTCCCTGGCCTTGATACTGCTGAGGTTATAGACGTTGTCAAAAACGCTCCCCAGGTCAAACTCAATATTTTCCATATTGAGTTTGCCCGCTTCTATTCTTGAGAAGTCAAGAATATCGTTGATGATGCCCAGCAGGTCATGGGCGGAGGTCTGAATTTTACTGATGTAATCCCGCTGCTGGCAGGAAAGCTTCGTTTCCTGAACCAGATGACTCAGGCCAATAATGGCGTTCATCGGCGTACGGATCTCGTGGCTCATATTGGCCAGAAAATTGCCTTTCGCCTGATTGGCCTGGTCAGCGACTTCTTTCGCCTTGTGTAACGCTTCTTCCGCCTGTTTTCGATCGGTAATATTTCGGCCAGAAGCAAAGAGGTATCCTTCTCCCTCATACTCCATATAGTTGGCGGTGATTTCTACCGGAAAAACCGTGCCATCGGAGGTTTTTCGCAGTGTTTCGTAGGTCATCCCTTTTCTCAGCACCAGCTGCTCCCAGAGCTTTTTCCAGGAACTGTGGGTAACCGCCGGGTTAATGTCCATGATGGACAGCTGAAGTAACTCTTCCTGGGAAAACCCCAGGGCTTTACAGGCAGACTCATTGACATACTTGTGGTAGCCATCCCTTCTGAACCAGTGAATATGATCCCCGGCACTATCAAGGGAGAAACGGGCCATGGATAGCTCACGTTCCCGTTCAATCTGGTGAGTAATGTCCACCGTAGTACCGATGACCCGCATGGGCTTACCCATCGCATCCCTGAAAACCACCTTCCCTTTACTGCGAACCGTACAATAACTGCTGTTTTTTCTGCGGATACGGTAAACAAACTGGAACGAGTTATCGGAAGTTTCCAGCTGGTGCTCAAAAAAATGAATGGTTGAGCTTTTATCTTCTGGATGAAGCAGTCGCCACCAGGCCCGGATATTGCCCAACAGCTCTCCGGGTCGGTATCCAAGCATGGTTTGATATCGGGGGCTGAAATACATGTTATCCCCGTTCACATCCCAGTCCCAGAGACCATCGGAAGCCGCATCCATGGCCAGCTGATAGCGTTCCTCACTGACCCTTAAGGCATCTTCAGCATTTTGACGATCCCGGGCCACGGCCACCAGCTCACCCATTCGATGGAGCAAATCCATTTCATGGATGTAGACCTGGTATTTTTCGGGAATATTGATCAACCCAATGCCGCCTACCACACGGCCAAAGAGCATCATAGGGGCATAAACCGCCAGAGAAACCCCCAAACCATCAAGGATTGCAGCACCTTCAAGGTCACCCTTGCGCAATACTTCATCACGAACCAGGATATTGACCTGATCCGTTTTCACTTCTCCATAAACACCGGTAAAGTCGTGGTCAAACAATGGCTCAAAGGCTACCGGGTCAGGATCCGGTCGGCATGACCAATAATATTCAATACGGGCCCTTGGCTTCCAGGAGAAGATACAAACGGCTTCAGCATGGAGATACCCACCCAGCTGACTCAGAAAATAGTCATTGGCCTGATGAACCGGCTGATCCATAAAATGCCTGGAAATATCACTGAGCAGGCGATCCAGTTCGGAACGGATCCGCAGCCCTTCTTCTGCTTTCTCCCGGTCGGCAATCTCTATGGTCAAACGACGATTCCAGTAAACAATGAGAATCAATGTCACCAGAATCAATACCAGGCCAATAAATAACTCTTTATTGGGTCGCCACAGGCCGCCATGAATGGACAACCAGCTGCTTTCCAGGGTTTCCCGGTCTTCCGGGGTAATGGTATCAACGGCTTTTGCCAGAATAGAGGCCAGTTCAGGCGAGTTGTTTCTCGATGCCACACTGAATTCATAGTCAAAACCCGCTTCAGCAACCACTTGCAGGTTGGTTATTTTCATGCGCTCTATTTCATGACTGGCGGAAGCCAGGTTAACCACAACCGCATCAAGAACTCCGCTGGCAACCTGGTTCAACCCTGTGGCAATATCCGGGATCTGGACAAAATTGATTCCGGGGTACTTCTCCCGGAAGAGTTCATAAGTGACATAGCCCGGGGCAAAACCCACCTTTTTCCCTTTTAAATGGGCTGGAGAGCGGATGCGGTTGTCGGATACCCGGGCAAGGATTACTGCGGGGACATTGACCAATGGCCTGGTAAAACTCAGATAGCGACTGCGCTCTTCGGTTTTCTGCAGCATCGCCACGGCATCCACATCATGTCGATATGCCAAACTCAGGGCATCGGCCCACACGGGCTCATCATGGAGCTGAAAAGTGATACCGAGCCTTTCCTCCAATAGTTTGAGATAATCAATGGCTATCCCCTGCCACTGTCCACTGCTATTGATATAAGAAAATGGCGGTTTATTATTATCCACCAGTACGCTGATCACTGGATTTTCACCTAACCAGCGACGCTCGGAGTCATTCAATTCAACCACTGAGCCACTGCTGCGAAAATAGCGATTCTGGTTACTGCTAATCCAGCGATTCTCAATGGCACGGAACTCATCCGGGGTAATTGACCGAAAGCCATTATTCAACGTCGGCAATAAGTCCACAGATCTGTTCAGTAACAGACCTGCACCAACCACCTCATTCAGATTAAAATATGCGCTGGAGTCCACCTCACCAACCAGGCCATGGTGATTCAGGGCTGAGCGCACAATCACCGGCTCACCAGGAAATGCCGCTATTTCTCCAGAGAAAAGGCTTTCAACCATATCGGACACACTGTTGTACTCAACAGTGTAAACATCCGGCAACCAGCGGCGAACAAACTCTGCCTGACTTGAAGCCCTGACAACCCCCAGTTTTTTTCCAGCCAACTCAGCCCCGGGATCATCAATCTTACTGGTGGAACGATAATAAATTCGGGTATTCAAACCATAATAGGGATTTGACAGGGCCATCCACTGGCTTCGTTCCATGGTCGGAGAGACGGCGGCAATCACATCCACCTTGCCTTCTTTCAAGGCATCAATGTTGTCGCTGACAGAGCTAACCCTGAACTTGACCGGCCTTCCTGTTTTTTCTGACCATAAATTCCAGATATCAACAAACATGCCCGAGGGTTTGCCCAGTGCGTTGATAAAAGACAGCGGAGCAAGGCCAGGGTCCAGGGCAACCACCAGACTTTCAGAATGATCAGGTGTAACCCTGAACCAGTCTTCAATCAGGCCAGCCTTATCCTGGTCAGATACTTTAGCCATCCCTTTCTCAACAAGGCTGACAAGTTCCGGGTGCCCGGGGGCAATAGCGGCTTTGATTTCAACCGGTGGCAAGGGTGCCTGAACAACCTGGTATTCATCTTCAATACCAAGGCTATGCAGGTAATAATTGATACTGGCGCGCCCGCCCATAATCGCATCAACCTGACGATTTCCTGTTGCCCTGATCATTGACGCATAGGAGGTGAACGGCACAACAATCGCCCCGGCACTGGATTTATTCAGGTATGGCTGAATGTTATGTTCCTGGACATAACCTATGGTGAGTTTTGCCAGTGCCTGTTCAAAACCGCTGATATTGTGGTTCTTTGCCACAAAAAGTACGGGATCAAAGCGGTAAATCATGGCGCTGTCCAGGCCATTTTTGCGTAATTCATCTCGCATACCCGGTGTTACATAGGCCAGCACATCAACCTCAGAACGTTTGAGCCAGGTCCCTATTTGTCCCGGTGAAGTCGCCACAAACTGTACCGCAACATTATTTTTTACTGCCCATAATTTCCAGAGATCATGGATCAACCCGTCAGCCTGTCCCTCACTGTTGTTGAACATCCAGGGGGCATCATCGGTGAAATAAGCAATTTTGATCGGCTTTTTGCCATCTGCTGCATAAAGACCGGCACTGATCGACAGCATCAGAAAAGACACCATAAGAGATATCAAAGTCCATGGTATCGATCGAAAAAAACGGCTCTGTGCGAAGGGCATAGTCATTCAGGGTAAGTCAGGGGACCAAAAAGCCGGGGTATCTTACCCTGAATCCGGGCAATCACCTATCAAAGAGAGCTAATTCGGTTATTTGCTAAAATAATCAGGAGAATAACCAACAGGTAAATGCCATGGAAACCGAACAATTATCGATTAAACATCTCGACAGCAGCAAAAAAGCCATTGCCCAGGCTGAGGCGTTGATGGATTTAATGAAAGCACTGAAAAAGAAGCTGCATCTCAGTGAGGGATGCGGGCAACGTTTCCTGCAAAAGACCAACCCTGACCTGGCGCTTTTACAACAAGCCGAACAGGAAATTAATGCATCATACGCCGGCAAACCGGGAAATAGTCAGCAGAGTCGTTCAAAAAATAAAACAGGACTGTTAAACAACATCATCCGCAGGGGACTGGCCTGAGATTCAACCCATTCAGTTGACAGCACAGCGGATACCGTCGACAGTAGCCTTATCTATCGGTTAATGACGACGTTTCCCCTGTGCTGACCATATACCATTCCAATCATCTGGATGTTCTTAAAGACCTTCTCATCGAACTGTTTCGCCAACACCCTCCGGCCAATCCCCTGGAAGATGAACAGATTCTGGTACAAAGTCCCGGAATGGCCCAGTGGCTCAGGCTGGAACTGGCGAAAGGACTGGGTATCGCCGCCGGTATCCATTTCCCCCTGCCGGCCAGTTTCCTCTGGCAAATGTATACCCGCATCCTGCCAGACGTGCCACCCCGATCCGCGTTTAACAAGGAGTCCATGACCTGGAAGCTGATGAATCTCCTTGACGCCCTGAAACACGACCCGGACTTCTTTTCACTAACCCAATATTTGGCAAGCGATGTCGATGACATTCGGAAATTTCAATTGTCCGGGAAAATTGCTGATATTTTTGACCAATACCTTGTCTATCGCCCGGACTGGATTCTGGACTGGGAACAGGGGAATGATACTGCCTTAATCACCTCTGACCAGCCCTGGCAGCCGAAATTGTGGCGTGCCCTGGTTACAAGAACCGCTGAACTGGCACAATCCCCCTGGCACAGGGCCAATATGCACCACCGATTTCTTCAGGCCATGGCCGATAAGAACTGCACTCCACAGCTGCCCCGACGGTTGTTTGTCTTTGGCATCTCTGCCCTGCCGCCACACTTTGTTGAGTCCCTGGAGGCGATGTCCAGCCAGTGCGATGTCCATTTAATGGTGGCTAACCCCTGCCAGCACTACTGGGGAGACGAACGGGACCCCAAATACCTGCGCAGGCTGGCAGCCCGCAAACTGCTGGGGCGACAGAAGCAGGACAGCAATAAACATCAAGGCTGGTTCAGTAAGGAAGGACTTTCCCCGGGCTCTCCTTACGCCTTTGCGAACCCTTACGCCTTTGCGAACCCTTACGCCTTTGCGAACCCTTACGCCTTTGCCAACCCTGACGCCTTTGCCAACCTGGACGCCATCGGCAATCCCCTGCTGGGCTCAATGGGCAAACTTGGCAGGGACTACTTCCACCAGCTCCATGGCCTGGATGCTTTTGATATCGATGTCTTTGTCAGCGACCACAAAGATACCCTGCTGGGCAATCTGCAAAAGGATATCTTCGAACTGCACGACCGCACAGCCCCGGACCAGAAAACGGCAAGGCAAACCGACCCGTCGCTGCATTTTCACAGCTGCCATAGCCCACTCAGAGAGGTGGAAGTACTTTACGACCACCTTCTGGATATGTTTGAGCAGAACCCGGAGCTGACCCCCAAAGACATCGTCGTTATGCTGCCGGATATCGACAGCTATACCCCCTGGATTCAGGCGGTATTTGGCAGCATGGATGACCATCGCCGTATTCCCTATGCCATTTCAGATATCAGTGCAAAAAACCAGCACCCGGTGCTCTTTGCATTCCTCAAACTGCTGGCGCTGGACCAGAGCCGCTGCTCCGCCCCGGAGCTTATGGAGCTATTGGAAGTGCCCGCCATTCAATACCGTTTCAACCTGACCAGCGGTGACCTGGACATCCTGAGACAATGGACCCATGAGTCCGGTATACGCTGGGGTTTGACCCCTGCCCACCAAACCCGGTTTGACCTGCCGGAACTGCAGGCCAACTCCTGGTCATTCGGGCTCAAAAGGATGCTGCTGGGCTATGCCATGCCAGAAAGCACCGGCGTCTATGGTGATATTTTGCCCATGGATGAGGTTCAGGGCATGAATGCCGTACTGGCGGGCTATCTGGCCAGTTTTATTGATCGCTGTGAACAGTTACTTAATGAACTGGATAACCCGCGATCCATTGAACAGTGGCTCCAGTTCACCCATCAACTGCTGGATCACTTCTTCCTTACCCGCTCGGAAGAGGATGAAGCAGCGCTCAGGCTGGTCCGGGATACCCTGGCTCACCTCTTTGAACAGCTGCTGGAAGCAGGCTACCAGCAACCCCTGTCACGCAGTGTCTTTATCAGTTACCTGAATGAGCGCCTGACTCATGAGCGCAGCAGTCAGCGCTTCCTGGCAGGCCAGGTCAATTTCTGCACATTGATGCCCATGCGTTCCATTCCGTTCAAGGTTGTCTGCCTGCTGGGGATGAATGATGGTGCCTATCCCCGCAGTATTGCCCCGGCCGGGTTTGACCTGATCGCCCGACATGGCAGGCGTGGTGACCGCTCCCGTCGGGTAGACGACCGTTATCTGTTCCTGGAGGCCCTGCTCTCGGCCCGGAATACCCTGTACATCAGCTATGTTGGCCGACGGATACAGGACAACAGTGAAAGAATACCTTCCGTGCTGGTCACCGAACTGCTCAACTATTGCGAGCAGGGTTTTGGCCTGCCATCAGACCAGCTGGTGATTGAACATCCCCTGCAGCCGTTCAGCCACAGAAACTTCCTGAATCAACCGCAGACAGGGCATACCTTTTACAGCTACATCAACGAATGGTTACCGGCGGCCAGCCGTACAGAAGAGCAGCCAGGCCAGTTTATCAAGACGCGCCTGCCCGATGCCG
>NZ_JAHHPO010001000.1 GCF_024606365.1 Endozoicomonas sp. ONNA2 | reverse complement strand
TAAATAAACTTTCTCTGTATCATGACGTACGATCAGTGGTAATCAGGAAAAGTTTTTAACGGTTCTCTGGCTTTTTGAGTAAGGGATGATGATTATGCATACAAGGTTTCGTATGAAACTCGAACTGCACACTATGGGAGCTACCAAAGAGCCGGACATCACATTCATCAACAGATTGCTTTCTGTCATCAATATTAAGAAGTGCTCCTCTAAAGTACTTGATTCCAAGCTCTTCATTGGTAATGTGTGCAGCCAGGCCGGGTTCCGAGAGAAGAAATGTTTTGTGCCTGAGTGTCGCGTTGGGGTCGTAAAAAATAACCTTCATGCACCCATCCTGCTTTTTTAACCTCAAAGCCATTCCGTGTTCAGTTAAACCAACGTCGGTACGAAAAATAAAATTCTTTTGATCGCCACCTGCCATATTCCAGTACTTTTCTGCCAGACTGGCAAGAGCCTCAGAAAAACTTCCTTCAAGGAAATAATAACCATCAGCGCAATAGGGTATGTTATGAAAGCTCTTCTGTTCCTCTGATAAATCTGAAACAAAAAATTGCCCTTTTACTTTAGGTTGGAAAGTTCTTTCAGCAAAGAGTTTCTGTATTTTTTCCGGGGTGTCTATTATTTTAAAAGTATCTTTTCCCCGACCAAACACTCTTGTGGCATAAGCCCAGGCGAAATGTCTGCATACTATTTCTTCTCCAGGTCTCCAGGGGTCAGTATCAGAGAAGTGGGCTGTACCATTAAGTTTTATGGGGGGGGAATTATCAGAGTTATACATGGGGATTGGAGCAACCCTGCCATCCTCGTTGAAAGCAAGTTTAACCTGAAGCTTGCGCCCTTGGGCATGCAGTTTTTCTACCTTTTCAGAAATATAAGGAGTTGAATCCTTACAGGCTGCCGGGATGCTAATGTTGTAAGCGCTCAATGGATTACGGAGTTTTTGAGTATATCGTGCATTTGGGTGTTCTTTCATCAGCCTTTGGGTCTTACTGGCCAAAGCGCTGATAGAGAAACGACCAAAATATGCCTCGCCGCCATTTGCAAGGGATCTCATGGCTCTGATTGGCAGTAAGGATTTAGCTCTTCTGTGCCAAGAATATAACAGCGCGTGTTGAGTATTCAGTTTGATTTGATCCATTGCCAGATATCCCCTTGTTATTTAATTTTCATGATGAATTTGCGTGACATGCTCCGGATGGCTGCCCCACCGCCAGGCGGCTGTGGCGGGGGCTTCTTGCGACCCACGCCGAGGATGCTCAGCACCTTTCTCACAATCGTTTTTGGTAGAACCATCCTGCCGAACAATGGCCTCGGGAGCCAAAGAAATTTACCATTTTTTGATTCGGGTGAACAATACAACCACCCATAATGTTGTGTAAAAAGTTTCAATTTTCGTGCTTTCATTTTTAATACAGCAATCCTCACAACGGTATTTTTCAGATTAAAAAAGACCTGTGCCCATAAAGAGCTATTTTTAGAAGGGATGAGTATTTCCATAGTCGATGCTACGCAACCGTTGTTGTGCATTGAAAGCTAAAAAAACGCTGGTCACTCACCGGTCAAGTACTTATGAACTTGAAGAGTGAGCAGAGTGCGGGTTTCCATAAATTTCAGGATCTGGCCTTACGTGATAAGTGACATTGAAATAAGGATAAATCAATTTAATCCGTGCTAACGTAGCCCCGGGAAAATGTTTGGTATCCTTCTCGTACTTGTCATAGTTAACCTCCATGCCTTCGATAATCAAGCCAAAATCCTCAAGCACCCTGGCTGTGCGTTTTCCGTTGACCGTAGTGGTTAAATATTCATGTCTAAACTGCTCTGAGTCATGGCGGCCGGCATATTTATGAATGACCTCAATGCTTTTTTCGCCAGTGATTCTGTTTTCGATGATTGTTTTTGGCAACGCTAATTTCGCTTGATTTACTTCAGAAATATATTCGTATTGATGGACAACAATGTTGCTGGCATAAAAATTGTGCCGATATTCAGGATTTTTATTGTTAGCTAAAAATTGCCATTCATCAGAATGGTACTCATTAACGAATTCACCCATTTTTTTTCCTGTAGTGTTAACAATCAACGGTTTAGTACTGTCTAAATTGCAGGAATTATTGGTGGTGAAATGCTTCTTGATAAATGAAAACTGCTTCTCATATTTTTCTTTTGTGGTTTTCAGTCTTTCATTTATTTTCCTGCTCATAACATCCTCGGGCTTAACCGCTGGTTCGTCACTAATTTCAGTGGTGTTTCGAACTTTTTGCTCAAATTCAGGAACTATGCATTTTTTTATAACATGAGTCGTTTTACGTTCTGCAATGTCAGATTGCTTTTCCGAATGTTGATCTTCTCGTAGAATAGTGGAAACCTCCGAGTTTATGGTTGACAGACTTCTGGTTGTACTTCTGGTTGTACTTCTGGTTGTTGTTGCGCCGGTATAGAAGACAGGTTCACAATTCTGTGAGGCCGAAAAACTCTGTGTGGATTGAGGTGCCGAACTGGTCGATGCGCTCGAAGTTGATGCACCGCTGGTTGCTGGTGTTAATCCGTAGCTCATATTAGTATCCTCAATTATAACTTAAGATTCTGGACAGTTAACGGGCAAAAGAATTAATGGTTGGCGTGTGAGTGATCAAGAAGCTTATTACTGTCTTTCACCACCAGCTCCCGATGAATCACTAATCCCTACAGCCACAACATTCGCAAGGTTGGTATAAAAACAGAGCCCGCGCAACTTATCTACAAAATAAGATCTTATCAAACCAGTGTCGTTTGGTTTTTTATGGTTACAGCCATTCAGAAACAAGTCAGGCAACTCAGTGCCACTTACTTGCCAAAAACTTGATAAAAAAATCAGAATGCCATGAAGAGATAGAAGCCCCCTGTGCCAACATAGATGCATTTTCTGGCCGCATCTTTTACGGCTCGGTTGTGATGGGTATATTCAT
>NZ_JAHHPO010000089.1 GCF_024606365.1 Endozoicomonas sp. ONNA2 | reverse complement strand
GACCGGCTTCCGAAGGTTTCAACGTCTTCTGAAGTTACGGATTCAGGTATTAATTTTCTTTGCCCTTTCTTGCAACAATATAATAGAAGAAGCATCCCGTCTTTTCCGGGAGGCTTGTTTTAAAGATGCAGATGGCAACAGGATAACCTCGCATAATCCTTCCCCTGTATACAACAACGAGTTTACAACTGAACCTACAGACGAATATAAATATGGTTTCATATGGTTAGCTACTTATCCCCGCCCCACCCTGATCAGATATCAATTACCTCAAAAGGCACCAGGGGATTAACATCCGCATCGTAATCCACACCCTCAACACCGAAACCAAACAGCTTCAGAAACTCCTCTTTATAGAGGGCGTAATCGGTCAGCTCGGCCAGATTCTCATTGGTCAGCTGTGGCCAGATATCCTGACAATGTTGCTGAATATCGTCTCTCAGCTCCAGGTCATCAAGGCGAAGGCGGTTATTGTCATCCACTTCCGCAGCTGCTCCATCACTGCGGTAGAGCCGATCACGGAACATCCGATTGATTTGTTCGATACACCCTTCATGCACTCCCTCCTCCCGCATTTTCTTGAAAACCATGGAGATATAGAGGGGCATAACCGGAATCGCAGAACTGGCCTGAGTGACCACACTCTTGAGTACCGCGATATTGGCGGAACCATGAATGGACTTCATCGACTCATCGATGGCATGGGCGGCTCGATCCAGGTCTTTCTTGGCTTCACCCAAGGCACCATCCCAATAGATCGGCCAGGTCAGTTCCGTACCAATATAACTGTAGGCCACGGTCTTGCAGCCTTCTGCCAGAACCCCCGCTGTTGACAGTGCGTTCATCCACAGCTCCCAATCCTGACCACCCATAACCGCGACCGTTGCGGCTACCTCTTCATCAGTGGCCGGTTCGACGGTTGCTTCAAACAATGTGTCTTTGTTGGTGTCCACTGCGGTAGCGCGATACGGCTCACCCATCGGCTTCAATACAGAACGGATCACCTCGCCGGTATCCGGCAGTTTGCGCACCGGTGACGCCAGCGAGTAAACCACCATATCCACCTGACCGAGATCCTGCCTGATCAGCTCAATGGTCTTCTCTTTTGCCCCGTGGCTGAAGGCGTCACCGTTCAGGCTTTTGGCATAGAGACCCGCTTTATGAGCCAGCTGGTCAAAAGCCGCAGAATTGTACCAGCCAGCAGTACCCGGCTTATTTCCTGTGGCGGGCTTCTCAAAGAACACACCAATGGTTGCCGCGTCGGAACCAAACGCGGCGGTAATCCGGGTAGCCAGACCGTAACCACTGGAAGAACCGATCACCAGCACTTTTTTGGGACCATAGGCTATGGGACCCAGTGACCGGGTGTAAGCCATCTGCGCCTTCACATTGGCTGCACAACCTGAGGGGTGAGTGGTGGTGCAAATAAATCCACGAATCCTTGGTTTAATGATCATCGTTGTCCCCAACAAGTGAAATCCGGTTCGAAAACCAGGGGCTGATATGGGCCCGTTGGTATAAATAACGCAGTAGCTTATCCAAAAGCCTCAGTCCGGGAAAGAGACGGTGCGTATAAGTCGGTAGCGTTGTGGGTCTGTTTGTTACGGTTTGTTAAGAGCCGACGACCAACTGACGGCCGATCGAGCGGTTATTGATAACGGCTGAAAAGCAGGGTTTCAGTCCTCAAGGAGTGACGCCCATGCAGTGTCTGTAAATACTAAAGTACCTGTTCCTGCATTGATGAACTTCTCTTCTTAACGGCCGATAGGTGGATTGTCAGTCATAGGTCAGGGAGACTCCTGTGATACCTCCAGACTACCCTTCAGGGAATCAGCCCCCCGTCGAGGTCAAGAAAGACTTTGCAAAAGCACCTCCGGTGGTGCCACAAACGCGCAGCTCCATGGTCTCTGAACGTGTTGCCTTTTTTACCCAGCTGGCACAACGCACCATTAATCCAGTGGTCACTGATAACTATCTGACCAAACCACCGGCAAGCCCTGTTCAGACAACGTCGCCAGATTCCGGGTATGAATCCGATGGAGAACCCTCCCCGGTTTCCTCTGCCGCCGCCCGCACAGCGGCAAGCAAGCCCATGGATCAAATCGTTGTCAAGCTAACATTTAGCGAGGAATTTCAAGGTGCCTGCCTCAAGCCGCTGCCACCATCGATAAAAGTCGCTCCCGATGCCTTGAACGATACCCCGTGGCTCGATCAATTTCTGAGCAAAGAGGATCAACAGTGGGTTGATGTCCTATTCGTTCAGGAAGGTAAGGCTTACCCTTGGGTTAAAGGACAAATGCCCGGGTTTGACCCGCTGAAACCCATCGTAACGGTCCTGAACCCCAGCCAGGCTTATAAAACACTCATTGCCGGGAAGATAAAGCACCCGGTGTCGAACAGTTGCGATTACCAATGGTTTGATCGTTCCGCACTCCAATCCCCGGAGCAGCAGGTGCTGAGTGTCTATCAGGGAAAAAGACCTGCAGCAGCCCTTGAATTCCCATCGACCCTGGACCCCCGAATTGGCTCGGCCGAGTTATTCCCCGGTCTGGCTACCCGGGTATTGACCAACCCATTTGGTCAGGGTGTAACGGTTATTGCCGAACGCAGAAACAACCCACAGGGCAAGATGTATGGCGACCGCCTGGAGGTGCTGGTCAAAAAACAGTGGAGCCAGGCACAGGCTGATATAGCCAGAGGGGTTCCCAAAGATGTTGCCCTGTTTCAAAGCCATATCAGAAACCTGCAAAAGCGTGGCGAGCTGGAACTGATAAAACCGGATTGCATCAGGCAGGAGATCATCCGTGCCCGTGATCAGTTGTCAGCCAATCACCGGTCAGTCAACCCCGGTCAGTTAACACCCGAGCAGCTGGCCGAACGAAAAAAGGCGATGGCACAACGGGTCACGCAACGCTTCAACCAGCCCGGTGTTACCCAGCAACAACTGCGCTCTTTAGCTACCCATACTCAAGGATCCAAACCATTACCGGGAAAAATAGGAAGAGGTAACAGAGAGCTTCGAGCTTCCAAGATGATCAGCTACTATGAGCAGCAGTTAGCCACAGAAATACCCATTGGACACATAGCGGCAGAACAAGCAGCGAAACATATTCTGACCCGTAATGAAAAACTCCGCAAAGAATTAAGCGAAGTAATCCGTGAGCACACTGATCATCTGAACGAATCAGAAATCAATAGCTTAAAGAATAAAATATCCGAACTCAGAAACGACCAACAGCTGTTATTTCAGGTATTGGATTCACCGGCATTAACGTCTATTGCCGGAAAAATCAGCTGGCAGGCGGCAATGGAGTTCAAGCGGGTTGGCTATGATCTGAACGATGAACTCACCCTTCCCGGCCAATGGACCGACGGACTTCTGGACCCTCACAACCCTCCCCGGAAGCTGGGTGCAGGGAATGAGAATACGGTATATCTGTTATCCTATAAAACCGGAAATGGCACAGTAAAACGGGTTTTCAAACCGGAACCGGCCATTGATTTCTCAGGTTTTAGAAGTATCATCTCGCCGGAGTTGTACCACAATCAATGGCATCCAAATCTTACGGCCAGAAATCTGGCCACCGGCGAGATTGCCCGTTTATTGGGTATGAACGTGATGCCCGATATGTCATTTTGTGAGCATGACCACCAGATTGGACTGGAGATGGAACTGGCTTCAGGTCAATCAGCCAAGACCCTGGTATCTTCCAGCACTGATCCTGCGAAAGTGGAAAATCTGGGCTATCAGGAACTGATTGATGTGGAGGGTAACTGGGAGACCAGGAACAAAATATTCAGTGGCCTGGCTGACCTTGAGCTGTTGGATGCCATTTGTGCCCAACCAGACCGACATGGTGATAATTTCTTTATAGATTATGAAACTGGCCGGGTAACGGGTATTGATAACGATACCTGTCTTTACCCGTTCAGAGACATCATTGCGCCATCCGCTGACCAAAAAAATCGTGCTAAATGGCGAAAGGGATGCCGCGTCGGTTATCCCCGACTGATGACCCGCAAGTCTTATGATCGTTTACAGCAGCTTGATGTCGACATGTTGTGTGAGTCATTGCCCGCCTGCTTCGATCTGAGGGTCAGAAGAGCTTTGAGGAAGAGAGTATTCCTGATTCAGGAACACAGTCTGGCATTATTCGCTGCCGGGCGAATAGTCGATGATTGGGAAAGCTGGCGTGATCCAACGTCAAAAAAAACCGCCATCGAGTTTCTCACTATGCCAATGGCTGATATTGTCAACCGTGAGCAGAAGGCCCTTAAGGAAGAAGAGCGTCGTATCGAGCCTATTCTCAGCAAATATCACGCAAATGAACCCCTGTCCGATGGGGAAAGTGACCTTGTCTGGCGTTATTTGTGGAGAAACAAGCTGCTGAGTAATGATGAATTAATCAGAGGCATGCGACCAGCCGAAGCTATCTTTACACGGCCGCATATGTGAAAGACGAGGATCAACTATGAACGCACAAAACCCTGCCATCTCGCTTGCGGATGTTGCCGTGAACCTGGAAGCCCTTGGTGTACCTTTCCCTCCGCTGCCCAAGGCACTCACTGAGCAGTTAGTGCCGCTTTCAGAGTACGCCTTTGGTTCATGCCTGACAAAAATCCCCCTGTATAACCTTGAAGCCCATCTCGATCAGTTGCTGAACCAATGGCCATCGGATTATGTGATGTATGGCTCAAGTGGCCACGGATTTAACTCCAGGGCGCTGCATTACTACCTGGTAACAGACCGGTGCGCCCTGTTTATTCAACGTTCTATGCCGGTACTGTCACCCGCTTCATTTCAACCGGGGCAGTTCGCGCATTTAATGCAGCAAACCATAGAACTGAGCTGCCACCCGGCCCTGGATTCATGGCAGGATCAACTGGTGGTTGTTGACTCCGATATCCTGTTTGGCCGAATAGGCAGATACCGGGATGGACAGTTAAGCTGGCAATATGAAGTGGATAATGCTATTGAAAACACCCTGGCCATTTTATAATCAAAAATTGCGGCTCAAGCTATCGCTCCAGTCTATTGCAGGGAACTAAACGTTATCGAAATTGTCATACGTGATTGTCGTAGTTTGTGTGAAACCTGAACTCAGGAAAGTAAATTTTAATTACTTTTGTAAACTCTGAAAAATAACACCTCAGAACCTGTTAATGCATGTATGAACCTCCCGGCCAGATCGCTGATGGGGGAGATTGTCAGTTAACCGGTTAAGGAGAGCCCTGTGATACCCCCAGGTTACCCTTCAGGGAATCAACCTCTAGCCATGGTGGTCAGGAAAGACTCTGCCAGAGTGCCTCCGGCAGTGCCTAAAAGGGTCAGTTCCCTGGCCTGCGAACGTTTTGGTTGCTCATACGGGCTTGGACAACGCAAGATTGATCCAGTGACCACAGAGCACCATCTGACGAACCCGACGGCAAGGCCCAACCCCATACCGACACTGGAATCCGCGATCGAACCCTTTGGGGATTCCTCCCCGGGCTCCTATGCGTCCTCCCGTGTAACGGCAAGCAAGGGCATAGCTCAAACCGCCGTCAAATTAAGATACAGTCAGGAATTTAAAGGAAGTTACCTTAAACCGCTGCCGCCATTGATCAAGGTCACGGCCGATGCCCTGGATGATACCACCTGGCTGGACCAATTCCTGAGCAAAGAGGATCAACAGTGGGTAGATGTAGTATTCGTTCAAGAAAATAAGGCTTATCGCTGGGTTCAGAGGATATCGAGCAAGCTTGCACCCCAAAAGCCATTGGAACTGGTACTCAAACCCAATCGGAATTATAAATCAATCCTTGCCCAGCAGATAAAGTACCCGGTTCCGAAAAACTCCGATTACCAATGGTTTGATCGTTCCGCACTTCACTCCCCAGAGCAACAGGTGCTCAGTGTCTATGAGGGAAAAAGACCAGCAGCTGCCCTTGAATTTTCATCGACCCTTGACCCCAGAATTGGCTCGGCTGAGTTATTTCCCGGCCTGGCGACCAGGGTTTTGGCCAACCCATTTGGCCAAGGTGTAACGGTTATTGCAGAAGGCAGAAACAACCCCCAATGCAAGCTTTACGCCAACCGCCTGGAGGCACTGGTAAAAAAACAGTGGAACCAGGCAGAGGCTGATATAGCCAGAGGCGTTCCCAAAGATGTTGCCCTGTTTCATAGCCACATCAGAAACCTGCAAAAGCGTGGCGAACTGGAATTGATAAAACCGGATTGCCTGAAGCGGGAGATCATTCATGCCCGTGAGCAACTGTCAGCCTATAACCTGTCAGTCAGCTCCGGGCAGTTAACAGCAACACAACTGGCCAAACGAAAACTTGCCATTAAGAAACGAATCACAGAACGCTTCAACGAACCCGGTGTTACCCAGCAAACACTGCTCGCCGTGTCGGTGCGTAACCGGGGATTCAGAACATTTCCCCAACATGCGGGTACAGTTATTAGTAGAGAGCTTCGAGCTTACAATATGATCAGTAACTATGAGCAACAGCTGGCCGAAGAAATACCCGCTGGACAGGAAGCGGCAGAGCAAAGTGCCAAACGTATCTTGACCAGCTGTGAAAACCTGCAGCATGAATTCAGTAAAATAATCCAAACTACGCCTTTGGCTTCAAAGGAAACATCCTATTTAAATGATAAAATCCGCAATCTTGGAAACGACCAATTACTTATATTCCAGGTATTGGATTCACCGGCACTAACGTCTATTGCCGGAAAAATCAGCTGGCAGGCCGCGATGGAGTTCAAGCGGGTTGGCTATGATCTGAACGATGAACTAACCCTTCCCGGTCGATGGACAGACCGGCTTCTGGACCCTGAGAACCCTCCCAGGAAACTGGGTAGTGGGTATGAAAATACGGTATACCTGCTGACCTACAAAATCGGCAATGAGAAAGTAATGCGGGTTTTCAAACCTGAGCCGGCCATTGATAATTCACTCTGGAGCCTAATCATCACCCGGGAGTTGTATCACGATCAATATCATCCAAATCTGACGGCCAGAAATCTGGCCACTGGGGAGATTGCCCGCATACTGGGGATGGACATCATGCCAGATATGTCATTTTGTGAACATAACCATCAGATTGGACTGGAAATGGAGTTTGTTTCAGGAAAATCAGCCGAGACCACTGTGCCTTGCCCTATCAATCCTGGAAAAGACATCAAGCTGAGCACTCAAGAACTGGTTATGAAGCAGGGCAACTGGAAGATAAAGAACAAAATATTCAGTGGCCTGGCTGACCTTGAGTTGTTAGACGCTATTTGTGCTCAACCGGACCGACATGATGCTAACTTCTTCATAGACTATAAAACTGGCCAGGTAACGGGGATTGATAACGATACTTGTCTTTACCCGTTCACAGACATTATTGCACCATCTGCCAACCAGGTGGAATTCAAAAGATGGCGTAAAGGATGCCGTGTTGGTTATCCCCGACTGATGACCCGCAAGTCCTATGAATGTTTGCAGAAGCTTGATGTAGAAATGTTGTGTGAATCATTGCCCGCTTGCTTCGATCTGAGTATCAGAAGTGCTCTGAAGAAGAGAATACTCCTGATTCGGGAACACAGCCTGGCATTATGCTGTGCAGGTCGGATAGTCGATAATTGGGAAACCTGGCGTGATCCAATAACACAAATAACCGCTATTGAGTTTCTCTCTTTGCTACCATTTGAATTCTTCGCCCGAGAGCTGAAAGCACATAAGGAAGAAGAGAGTATTATCCAGCCTCTTCTCAGTAAATATCATTCAAATAAACCATTATCACACCAGGAAAGTAACATTATCAGCCGTTATTTGTGGAGAAAAAAGCTACTGCATAATGATAAAATTAATCTGAGGTATGCTATGAGTCCAAGCTATTACTTCACGGCAACTTATATAAAAAAGGAAGAAAGCGATCAAACATAATCCAATGGCTATCACCTCTCTTTCTGAGTGAACAATTTATAAATCACCATTTTACATCGGCACGACCGCCTTCCGAAGGTGTCAACGTATTCTGAAGTTACGGATTCTGGTAATTGATAAATACAAATAAGCAACTACACTGCCCTCAGGAATTAACAACTGATGTTACGCACCTCTACCATATAAACTGCCTGATCATTTGAACAAAATACTACTGATGGTGGTAAACGACAGTGAAGTGCATAACTACAGTTAGCAATTAAACTTGTCAGAAGACCATAAAATGAATTTTCGTCCTGCTTTTTCACCCCCACCACAATACTCACCCACCATTGCATCTAATAGCGCACAACCATTAACGGACTCTTCGTACTGTAAAGTTTGCCGCTCCCCTAATCATCTGTGCAATCTGAAGTCGGATGTCAGAATTTTTATGGAGATAGCGAAAAGAGAAAAAATTAATAATGTTGTGGTTTCACCTTTGCTGGTTTCAAGTGCAGAAAACACAGCCAGGAAGGTACGGGAACTGCAAGAGTCCAATAGTATAAATCACGATGATTTAATGGTGGTGCTGAAGCAGTCAGGCAACCCGATTACCAACACTCGTGAGCCGGAACAACAGGGAACCCCGGAGAATTTACATTTTTTCTCTAAAAACATATCCATTGATATGGTGATGAAGCATCTGGGCGTTCCCTTTACCAGCAGTCATGAACTGGCACAGCAAGGGTATGATAGCGCCACTCAACAGCTCAATGACCGGATTGCCAACGATACTAACGGGGTGATTACCGACCTGCTCAAACCTGAAATGCTCACAGACCCAAAAGTAGCTTACGTGTTAGTCAGCTGGTTGTTTCAAAATGTGTCATGGAAAGAACCTTTCGTGGCGATACCCCAAGGCTATGGACGACACATCACATGGAACGGTAAGGAGCAGTCGGAGATCGTCTGGATGCAAAGCGAACAGGTGACAAACGCAATTGCTTATAAAAATATTTCAGGTTTTCAGTTCATTGCCTTGCCTGTCAAGGAATCTGGTTTGAAAGCGGTTTTCATAATGCCTCCCGAAACGGCAAAACAAGAACACAGTGACAAAGCCAGCGATATCATTGCAGAAGGCTTGAACTCATTATTTGAAGGTCAATTTACTGATGCTCGCATCGGGCTGGTGTTACCCAAATATGAATTCGAATATGTCTACGAAAAGGAATACCCTGAGTTGATCGGTGGCAAATCAAAACATCAGGCAAATCTTTCTATCAAAGAGGCAGGTGCCTTTGTTGCGGCTGCATTCGTAATGCGTGGAGGTGCAATCCCGAAAAAACTGTACATCAATAAGTCCTTCTACTTTGCCATGATTACTCATGAAGGCAAACATAAACGGGACCCAAGGTTGGTGGGTATCGCCCATATTGAACAACCCTGGGAACCCCGGGAATAGTCAGCGCTGGTTAACCTTAAATTGTTTATCATTGGACCGCCTTTGGTAATCCTTCATTCATATCGATGAACACTTGAAATGAATAATTTGCCTGCTCATCTCTCTCAACCGACCGTTACTCGCTTCTCATCCGTCAACAGCAGACAATACAACCGCAGTTGTCTCTATCTTTCTGTCTACCCGAAGGTGACCAGAGATGCTGTTTTTAAAGGTCATCAAGCATCACCCTGCCGAAATGTAGACGTTATTTTCTTACGCGGGATGCCCGGCCAGGGGAAAACCCATTACTGCGATACAACCATAAAACCAGAACATGAAATCAGACAGCGTCATATACAAGTAATCAGTGCCAACTTGGTAGCAGCCAAAGCACAGGCCAAGGATAAAGGCATTCAACTGACTGATAACAATAAAAATCAATTAACCCACGCTTATTATCGGGAAAATGCACACAGGGAGAGAAAAGAGCTAATGACTGAACTGCACAATACAGCCCGGAATGAGATGAAACAAGCACTATTCCAACATACTCAAGTCCAACATACTCAAGCTGGAACACCTGTTTCCAAACCATTAACGTTAGTTATTGATAACAGTAATATTCGCAGTTTTGAACTGGCTTCATACTTGGGTATTGCAATGGAATATGCAGTACCAAAAGAAAACATGTCGATCATTGAAGTCAGCCCATTAAATAACGGGGAGTTTTTGCAACAGCTTGATAAAAAGCTAAAAGAAAAAGGGCTAAAATCTTCGGAGAAATCTAACGTAACACTCGGGAAATGGTCAGAGCTTATCTTTGAACGCAGCAGTGAACGGCACTCGCATCCTGATATAGTTTATCCAGCCATCAGTTCGTTACTCGTTCAGACAGTGCTTTGTGAAACATTAGCCTCTATGAGAGTAGCGCCAATGAAAGAAGACTATATGATAGGCAGGCTAAAGAGCTATTACGATAATAACCAGTCAATAAATCCAGGTCTATTGACGTCAGAAGCCACCGAGATGGCTGCAGATGAAAGAGCAAAAGATCTACGCTCATAATGGCTTCCTGGCAATTCTGTTTATTGCCAAGAGCGTTAACAACCATGTAACAACGAGCAATCGCATCATGACCACAGGGATGTCTTAATCACGTCAAGGAAAATCAGCCCTCGCCGGATCACAAAATCCGCCGTTCTCTGTTGTGCTTGCTCCAATACCTCCTGTTTTTGTTTCAGCCTTTGCTCCAGTCCATCTTTCTGAATCATATTGACAACGTTCCCGATCTCCCTTGTGTAGTTTTGCAAATGCAGCACATTCTCTCGGGCTCCAGCCAGACCGCTAGCGGTCATAAAATGGGGAGTGACAGCAGCGTCACCAGCAACAGTAATGACCACTTGATGGGCGCCTGATCTTTGCCTTATCGCATTTCTCCAAACCCGTTGTTGCTGTAAGGAGAATACTGCCACAGATGAGTCATTAATCTTTTCCCCGGTAACACCCAGTGACTGGTCAATACCATAGCTATGTGCCACTGTTTGAAACCATGCCCTGCAAAGCGCTTTGTGTAACCTGGCCGCACGCTGATTACGCCATGTTTGCTGGTCGGCTGCTGAACGTTTATCGCCCTTTGGAGCAAACTCACGCACCGGTAATGACGATAACTTTTTCTTAACTTTCTGGCAGAATTGATAAAATGCTTCAGGCAGCTCCATCCCAATATAGACCAGATTTTTATTTTCAAAACACCGCGTCTGCAGCGCTCTGCCCCGGGTCGATGCCCACAAGTGGCGAACAGCACTTGACCGCTCATTGGTTTGCTGGCTAAGAAACCGTCGCTCATAAGAACTTAGCCCCTCAATCCTGTCCACCTCAAAGGTCATCTGTTCCTGGAAAAACTGCTGAAACTGTTGATCAAGTACCACCATGCCACGAAAGTCCCCAAAAGTATCCAGCCGGTCATTTTGCAGGGGCTGGTCCTTCGATCCTTCCCAGGTACAAACACCATAGCTTCGGGCATTGGTTACCAACTCGTCCGACATATACTTATAACGAATCTGACTATTTTTACCGTCGGCGCAAATCACTAAATCAACGGGACGAGTTAACGTCGCTTCGGGTTTCTGATAACCAGCAGGCGGCTTTTTCTTGCCGTTGGCAAAGGGAGAGGGATCATTTTCGGGATGATATTTAGCCTGTACTGTATACCCTTGTTTACCGGCCACAACTTTGGTCATTTCATAGGCAACCAACCGCTCCAATCGGTTTATTTGCGGTCTATTACTCTGGGAAGTATGGTTGGAGTTGCGTACCATCAGTTCAGCAAGTCTATGATTAAGTTCCTCTTCCAACCGGTGTGTGACGATTTCCCCAGCCATTTCTCCAAAACCATCCTGACGCACAACCCCCTTGCCAGCCTGTCCATGCCAACCGAACAGGTTGTAGTAGCGTTCTCCAAGATAAAACTTCAGCATTTCCATCCATTTTGGGTCCAGTCGAACCACTGGTAACCGGTTATATTTCGTGCTCCGTTTCTCAAACAGTGAGACGTTGGCCCCCTCCTGAAACTGGGTGAAAACCAGCATGAGAGCTGTTGGACCCGCCCCTTCAATAGCCACATTCGGATGTTTTTTCGTTTTATTGTGCTGCGCTATCATCCAGTCCAGCTGGGCTAAATCCACTTGCGGTCCTCTTAACTGATCCAAATCCAGTAGCTTTTGGAACATCTGCTGGTTTTGTGCGGAATCAGTGCCATGGATATTGGTTTTTCCTATACCTTCCAATAACAGACTTAACTCCCAGCGACGCCCTTGATTCAGCTGAACATGCAACAATGCCGCCCGCCCTTCTGCTATTAAGCCCCGATGTACATTGCAACGGGCTTCGAGTGCTTTAAATTCCTTGCCTTGATTCTGATTTTCTGCGGACAAAGTGCTCCGTAAGGACTCATAATCCTGAAAGTCTTTTTCAACCCTGGCCAGATCAAGGCTTCTGAATTCACTGGGTAACCGACTGATTATGCTCGTTACAGCACAAGCATCTGCCAGCAGATTTTCTTCTAGCCGGTAAATTAGCGAGTAATCAAAAAATAGCTCCTGGCTATCTTTAACCAATGCCAGATCCCGGGCGGAAACCAACTCCCGGGGATGACCTTGAACAAACGGCCAACGCCTGTCGTTATAAAGAATCAAGTCCAATGCATCTCGCAAAGCCTTATGACGCGGGGAGAATGGAAAACAAGAATATAGCTTGCCTATACGTTTCATTAATTGTTGATACTCTTGTACAGTCAGTTCCTCCCGAATGTTATGTAAAACGGACAGGGTGATGGTATCTTTCAGGTCGGTAAAATCACTGGACTGCCGGGTATCACGAAAGTGCTTTTCCAGCTTGCTGATAGCTTTCTGAGCTTTATTCTCATCCGGTAACAATTCCGGTGACAGAATAATGAGTTGATAATAAGCTTTCAGCACTTCCCTGCTATCTTCCAACGTCACTCCGGGTAAGCGAGACAGCAATCCGGGAAGTTCTTTTTTCAGAATTCCAGCGGCTTCACGGATAATTTTACGTTCAGTCGTGCTACCAAGTATTGTATCCTTACTGCCAAGAATCGTTTCACACTCAGATTTTTCAAGAAAAGGCAGCACGCCATTTTCCACGTCCTGTATCACCCGTTTTTTTAAACTATAAGAAGCTTCATCAGTTTGGAGCAATTCCCATACCTGACCACGAAATAAGGCAGCCGCTTCATGATTTTCTCTTCGCTGCTTCCTGCCCTCTGTGGTGAAATAGCTTAAAAAACGTTTTAGAAAACAGGTATCAGACCGGACTACCTCAACCGTTCGATGCCATACCGCGCCCTGATGACGATCGCCAGCGTGCTTCAATGCCCGGGAAACTGTCAGTTTTGCCCGTTGATGATTCTGATGAATCGCTTCAAGTTTTGTTAGCGTGTTGTTGATATAAGCATAGGGTTCTTTATTGAATAAACCTGACGGTCTGCCGGTATCCATTCCATTCCTCCTTGTATGTTAAAACCTGTCGGACAGAACCTGTTTGAATCCATGGCAGTTAACAATTTACTTTGGTATAAATCACTAACCGATTGGTCAGTTACGCTAACGCCTTGTTCCTGACAAAAGATGGAAGCATTTAGAAGGTGATAAAAAAAAGAGACCTGATAAGTAGTTAACCAACTACTTATCATCATTTTAATCTCGATTTACTCAAGAGAGCCTCTCCCCGCTTGATCACGAATTCCCCCGTTTCCCAATGAGCTTCCTCAAGTAATTGCAACCTTGTTTTGAAAAACGGAAACATTTTTCCAGGCAGAAACTCAAGTTTTAGTTTCGGCTCCAATCGGTCAAATCCTGTGCACTTGACCCTGGTGTAACTTTGCAGATGCAGCACATTCTCTCTGGCTCCAGCCAAGTTGCCAGCGTTCATAAAATGGTCACTGACAGCCGCTTCACCAGCAGCAGCGATGACCACCTCATGGGAGTCTGATCTTTTACTTATCACACTTTCCCGAGCCTTGTGCAGCTGTATAGGGAATACCGCCGAAGATGCGTGATTAATCATTTCCCTGGTAGCTCCCAGCGACTGGTCAATACCATAGCTGTGTGCCACTGTTTGAAACCATGCGGTAGCAAGTGCCTTCTGCACCCTGGCAGCACGCTGGTCACGCCATGCTTGCTGGTCCGCTGCTGATCGTTTCTCGCCCTTTTGATCAAACTCCCGCACCGGTAATGCCGCTAACTTTTTCTGTAACTTCTGGCAGAACTGATTAAATGCTTCAGGCAGCTCCATCCCGATAGAGACCAGGTTCTTATTTTCAAAACACCGGGTCTGCATCACTCTGCCATGGGCAGATGCCTGCAGGCGGCGAACACCACTTGACCGCTCATTGGTTTGCTGGCTAAGGAATCGTCGCTCATAAGAACTTAGCCCCTCAATCCTGTCCACCTCAGAGGTCATCTGGTCCTGGAAAAACTGCTGAAACTGTTGATCAACTATCACCATGTCACGAAAGTTCCCAAAGGTATCCAGCCGGTCATTGTTCAGGGGCTGGTCCTTCGATCCTTCCCAGTTACAAACACCATAGCTGCGGGCAGAGGACACCATCTTGTCCTCCATATACAGATTACGAAACTGACTATTTTTACCTCCGGCACAAATCACCAAATCAACGGGACGGGATAGCGCCTGCGGCTTCTGATAATCAGCAGGCAGTTTTTTCTTGCCGTTGAGGGTGGGATCATTCTCAGGGTTATATTGAGCCTGTACTGTAAAAAAACCTTGTTCACTGATCTCTACTTCCGTCATTTCATAGGCAGCTAACCGCTCCAACCTGGTTTTTTGCGGGTCATGACCCCGGGAAGTATGTTCGTCTTTGCGGCGCATCAGTTCAGCAAGTCTGAGATTCAGTGCCTCTTCCAACCGGTCCGTGGCGATTTCTCCGAACACTTCGCCAAAACCATCTGCACGTACAATGCCCTGTCCATCCTCACCGAACAGCCGGTAATACTGTTCCCCAAGATAAAATTTCAGCATTTGCAGCCATTGCGGATCCAGTCGAACCACGGGTAACCGGTTATCTTCCGTGCTCCGTTTCTCAAACACTGTTACATTGGCCCCTTCCTGAAACTGGGTGAAAGCCAGCATCAGTCCTGTTGGCCCATCCCCTTCAATGGCAACCGTCAGATGTCCACGCGTTTTATTGTTCTGTGCTATCAACCATTCCAGCTGGGCTGCATCCACTTGCGGCCCTCTTAACTGATCCAGATCCAGTAGCTTTTGGAACATCAGCTGATCGCGCCTTAAATCGGGAAGTTTATCTTCATTCCTTATACGATCAGCCGAATTCGTCAATATCTGCAATAGTAAATTTAACTTCCAGCGTCGTCCTTGATACAGCTGAATATCCAACAAAGCTGCCCGACCTTCTGCTATCAAGCGCCGATGACCCTGGCAACGGGCTTCGAGTTCTTTAAAGTCCTGACTTTGATTTTCCGCTGACAAACTGTGCCGTAATGACTCGTACCGATCAAAGTCTTTTTTAACCCCGGCCAGGTCAAGGCTTCGCAATGCACAGGGTAATTGATTGATTCTGTGCCTTACAGCAGAAACATCATCAGACAGATCGTCAAGCAGCCTGTTTAAAGTCTTGTACCCGCGCAGACTCGGGCTTTTTTGCACCAATGCCAGATCGCTGACGGAAACCAATTCCCATGGATGACCGTGCACAAAGGGCTTATCCGGATTGCCATTACTGATAATCAGGTCCTGCACATTCTGCAAAGCCTTATCGCGCGAAGAGCCAGGATTACTTTCAATACTGATCAGTAATCGTTGATAATTTTCAGAAGGCAGTAACTCCCAAAGGTTATGAAAAACAGAACGGGCGATGTTTGTTTTCAGTTCAGTAATATCAACGGCTTGCCGGGTATTACGCAAGTGCTTTTCCAACTTGCGGATTGCTTTGTGCGCTTTATGCCCCTTTGGTAACAACTCCGGTGACAAAATAATGAGTTGATAATAAGCTTTCAGCACCTCTCTGCTATCTTCCACAGTCACCCGGGGCAGGCGAGACAATATGTCGGGGAGTTCTTTTTTAAGAAATTCAGCGGTGTCACGAATGAGTTCACGTTCTTCTGTGCTTCTGAGTATTACCTGCCTGTTGCGGATTATTGTTTCAATCTCAGTTTTCTTTAAAAAAGGCAACGCGCCCGATTCCGCGGTATTAATGATCTTTTTCTTCAAATTAACAGAGGTTTTCTCATTTTGGAGCAATGCCCATACTTGACCACAAAATAAAGCAGCCGCTTCACGATTTTGTTTGCGCTGCCTGCGCCCCTCTGCGGTGAAGTAATTTAAAAAACGTTTAAGGACAGAGGTATCAGTATTAGACCGGATTACCTCTACCCTGCGATGCCAGACTGTGCCCTGATGAACATCTTCGGCGGGATTCGATTTCTGGGAAATTGTCAGTTCTGTCCGGCGATGATTACGACGATGTCTATTCAGTTCTGAAAGTGTATTTTCGATGTAAGCATATTGTTCTTTATTGAGTAACCCTGACGGTCCGGTGGAATCCATTCCATTTCTCCTGTTATGCTCAAAGTCTTTCCGGCAAGATTTATCTAATCCTTGACCAGTTAACAATTTACGTTCCAATAAATCACTAACCGGTAGGTAAGTTATAATAACGCCTTGATAATAAGAGAAAGTTCAAGCCAAGGTCCCTGATATCAGCAGGAGACCGCAAGGATACCGACATAACCATTCTGTTACATCGGCCCGGTTTGACAGGAAAACCGTTTAATTAGCCCCTGGATAAATCACGGCCTCGCCGGGCAACTCCGGGGTAGTCATCTTCAGGTAAAAACCCAGAGAGAGCCACCAGCTTTTCACCCAGCGCTTCTTCTGACTCAGCCACCAGATTAATATGCCCCATTTTACGACCGGGACGCCAGGTTTTGCCGTACCAGTGACTGGTGACATTGCCGACCGACAACACTTCAGTGGGAATATCAGGTTGGCCCAGAACGTTAATCATGGCACTGGGGCCAATGGCTTCGGTACTGCCAAGGGGTAGACCGGCAATGGCCCTGAGATGGTTTTCAAATTGACTGCACAGGGTTCCCAGCTGGGTCCAATGGCCAGAATTATGAACCCGGGGGGCAATCTCATTCACCATCAGCTGGCCATCCACATCAAAAAATTCGATGGCCAGTACCCCGACATAATCCATTTCAGCCGCCAGCTTACTGAAGGCGTCCACCGCCTGCCGGTGAATTTCGGTAGAGATGGATTTAGCGATGGATAATGTCAGGACACCCCGGGTATGCTCATTTTCAGTAACAGGGTAGATAGCCATATTGCCCTGTTTATCCCGGGCACCGATAACCGACACCTCCCGCTGGAAGGAAATCATTGTTTCAGCAATAATCGAGTGCGGTGAATGTTCACTGCCCGCCGCCAGGAAGTCTGACATTTCCGGCCAGATCTGCTCAACATCACTGTCTGCCATGATGCGCCACTGCCCTTTACCATCATAACCGGCCTGACAGGTTTTAATGACCAGCGGCAGCCCCAGTTTTTTGATCGCCGCATCAAGGTGAGATCGATCAGTAATCAGCCGGTAAGGCGCACAGGGTACGCTGGTCTTATCCAATAACGCCTTCTCTATGCTGCGGTCGCCGCCGACTTTAATGGCCTGTTTTCCGGGATAAAACTTTCCGGACACAGCACACAGACCAAGCACATCGTCAGGAATATGCTCAAACTCAGCAGTGATGGCGTCACATTCAGCAATGGCCTCCGTAAGGCTATGATCGCTGACATGGAACGTCAAAGGATGCATCAGCTTTGCTGAGCCAACATCATAGGAGATGATATTGATATTCAGCGGTGCGCCCGCAAGACTCATCATGCGTGCAAGCTGGCCAGCACCTAATACAAGAATGTTCATACGGTTCATTATCACTCGGCAGGATCAGGGTTTGCTAATACGGTTTCGGTTTGCTGTTTTCTGAAATCGTCAATTCCGGCCTGCAACTCTGGCTGCTGGCAACCAAGAATCTGTGCTGCCAACAGGCCAGCATTGGCTGCTCCGGCTTCCCCGATGGCCAGAGTACCCACTGCTACGCCTTTGGGCATTTGGCATATGGACAATAAGGAGTCAATGCCGTTCAGTGCTTTGGATTTAACAGGAACCCCCAATACCGGCAGACTGGTATAGGCAGCCGCCATTCCCGGGAGGTGTGCAGCCCCCCCGGCACCGGCAATAATCACTTTGATTCCCCGGGCAGCCGCCTCAGAGGCATAATCCGCCAGTAATTGCGGAGTGCGATGGGCAGAAATCACTTTTGTTTCGTATTGGATGCCGAATGTTTCCAACATTTCAGCGGCATGCTGCATCGTGGGCCAGTCCGACCTGGACCCCATTATAATGGCAACGGTCATAACCACTCCTAAATTCTGAGCGTCAAATCATAGCACATATAACCCGTTTGCCTTCAGGGAATACAATTCGCAGGAACGCTCGGCGATTTACCGGCAGAAATCTAGCAACCCTCCGTCACGGGTAAAGCTGAAAGCAGTCACCTGAAATATATTTCTCGAAAGATCAATAGATTAACTTATCTCCATAGCAAAATAAGACTAAAGTATGATTTCAGTTTTATTCATTTTTGCATAGAGTAACGAAAAATTGATCTAGAAGGGAGTACGGACTATGGATGCCATATCTAGAGGAATTCGGTGTGAAACACTGAGGAATCCTGCAGTAATTGATGATGTGTATAATCGTGGAAAAAAACTCGAAAAAGCTAAAAACAAATCTAGAAGATTAAAAAACACTGCAGCACAATTCCACAAAGGCACTAAAGAACTTAATAATGCATTTGGCCGAAAGACTAAAAGTGCAGATGTTAAAAAAACAGATCAACCAGAAAATAGCAAAATTGATGGAAAAGATATTTTCAGCCGTAAAGCTGTCTTGCTAGAAAAATTTAAACATCGTTTTATTATAATAGCTTGCAATATACGCTTGACATTTAACTTTTATCGTAATCAGGAACAACGAGCAGCTCTGAAAAATTCCAGAGATGAATCAAAAGCACAATTGCAGATCCTTAACGGTGAAAAAACCAGGGATAAACATTTTTCAAAGGCGCGGGAAGAGATGGAGGATGGGCAATACGTACAGGCAGCTGATAACTTCGTGAAGGGTGGTAAAGACGTTATCAAAGTAAAAGCAGTCCAATTCAAACGATGGCTTGCCAAATAATGTTCAGATTGAATAACTTAATTCTTTTTCAGGAATATGCCGCGAAAAACATAAAATGCTGCCTTGCCTCCGGGGCAGTATTGAATCTTTATCTACTATCCAGCAATCGATGACAGGGCACCCACAAAAGAGCCATCATTGACATTGAACTCATCTAAAATGATACCATCTTGATCAGATACAACTGATCGTGCTAATACAGAGTCCTCCTCCAGTATCTGCAGCGCTATTGACTGGCATGTCGTGCTGAACTGCGGAGGTGTTAACCAGGTTAAGTCCATTCCTGCCAGGTCGATCTGACACTCCCCGCCCTATCGGACGAGGGTTCTTGATCGCTCAAGAACGTTTCTGTTTCACAGTCCACAGCTCAGGGAACAGGTGGGGGCGCCTGGCTCCATACTCCCCAAGTCTCACACGAACTCCGCAGGCGGGGGGCCACCCCACTTAACATCCCGTCTGCCCTACGGTAGGTCTACAAAAGACCGAGTAAAAGTAGCAAGGAATGAACAAACACTCGAGCGGAGCGCTCCACGCCTGCGCGGCCCGGCCCGATTAGGCGATGCTTTACGACG
>NZ_JAHHPO010000999.1 GCF_024606365.1 Endozoicomonas sp. ONNA2 | reverse complement strand
ACTACGGGCCAGCCAGTTGCCCAACACCTCCCTGGCGCTGGGGGCTTTGGTTGGGTTTGCTGCTATGAGCGCATCATCGGCATCCGGCCCCATGCGCATCGAAGACGCCCTGAATCTTGGCAAGATTTGCCGGGACGAGGAATTCCCATGCGATGGAGAGTATTCCCTGGCCATGAATATCAGCGGAAACACACTGAACGAGTCCATTGACCAAATAAACGGCCCATTTACCGGCAAGTTGTTCGGCAATAAATTTACCATTAGCGGCCTCCGCCACTGCCTGGTAAAACATCTGGCTGGTGATGGTCTTATCGAAAACCTGCGCCTTACAAAACCCATAATAATAATAATACAGGGCAGCGGTCCGGTCGGGGTAGCGGCTTGTAAAATATCCGGCAACGCCAACGTCAGAAATATCGAGGTTGAAGGTGCCGATGTTCTGATTACGGGTGAAACTGTACACGCAGGTATTGCCGTGGGCATGGTTGAAGGAGGAACGGTTAGCAACACCAGAGCAAAAAAATGTTCAGTAACAGTAATAGCCCTGGGTGCAAACGCCAGTACAGTTGCAAACGCCGGTATAGGGGCAGGCAAGGTTGCAGGTGGAGGAAAAGTTATCAACACAATAGCAGACAACTGCAAGGTAAGATCTGAACATCAGAAAAATGCCAATGCCGGTATTGGTGTGGGTCAATCGGTCTACTCAACGGTTACCGGCACGAAGGCGGAAAACTGCCATGTAACAGCCATTCATGCTGCTGGTATCGGAGTGGGAAGATCCAGCGAATCAACAATTAACGACACGAAAGCGCATCACTGCACAGTGTCAACCTCCAGTTTCGATTCAGGTGCTGGCATTGGGGCCGGCATATCGTCTGTATCAAAGATCACCGGCACGAATGCATTGAACTGCACAGTATCAACCGCCATAGCTGAGTCAGATGCTGGCATTGGCGCGGGAAGATCAATTAAATCAAAGGTTACCGACACGAATGCAGTAAACTGCACAGTATCAACCTCCAGCTCTTGGTCAGATGCCGGTATTGGCGCAGGATCATCGAAACATTCAACGGTTGCCAACACAAAAGCGCGGCACTGCAGGGTATCAAC
>NZ_JAHHPO010000998.1 GCF_024606365.1 Endozoicomonas sp. ONNA2 | reverse complement strand
GAACAATGGCGATGGCACCTTTGGCGTGGACCTTAATCGAAACTTCCCGATCCGGTTTCGTAAAAACAACGACACCAGTTCGAATATCTACGGGGGACCCGAGGCTTTTTCCGAGCCAGAAACCCGGGCCATGCGGGATTTCGTGGAAAGCCACCCCAACATTACCATCGCTCTTGATTACCACTCCCAGGGAAATGTTTTCTTCCCGGCACACAAATTCAATCATGAGGAGGAGGTCGAGGGCGCTGACCTGAACATCCTCTGTGCCAATATGGCCAACGAGATTTGCAAGGTCACGGGGCGACAATATGGCATCCACCGTGGCAAGCCACCGTTCAACCTGATTCACGGCAGTGGTCGTGAGTACTACTACAGCAAGGGCATTCTGGCCACGGTGGTGGAGGTAGGGACACGCAACATCCCGGATTACCTGGTCAACATGTCCCAGAGTGTTGAAGAGAACATTCCGGCACTGATACATGCGCTGGACAGTGCCATCAACTACTCAAAGCACGCACCAGCCCGGGTGGACTGTTTAACTGCCGAAACCATCGGTGCCAGCAACGTGACGCTGTGCTGGAACTACGATCGTCTGGACGATTGCTATTTTGAGATTTACCGCAGTGACAGTGCCAAAAGCCCCTGCACGGGTGACCATCGAATCGCCGTCACCCGTTCGCTGAGCTATACCGATGCCCAGCTGAAAAGCGGACAACGCTACTTCTACAATATCCGGGTCGTGGACCAGGTGACGGGCATCCGCTCGGCGTTCACGCCGACCCTGAAGATCCGCACGCTGCTGGGCAGTGATGAGTTTCTGTACACCCTGTTTCCGGCGAAACACGACGTGGGTTATGTCGGTGAAAAAACCACCAGCCTGAACGCCAGCCATTTTGGCTACAACTCCCTGTTCGTCGGCATTAATCGTCGCAAGGGGTGTTGCTACGGGATTGTCTCGTTCAATCTGGACCGACTGCCACCGGATGCCTCAATCAAAAAAGCCCTGTTCTCCCTTTACCCCATGAATCGGGTCAATGCCAAGATTGAAAAGTTCGGGGAGTGGTCAGTTTCCATGATGGATGCCCATGATATTAATGACCTCAGCAGCTATGCGCAGATTACCGAAGCCAATGTCCTGCAAACTTTGGGTGATGCCATCGAATCGGACCGGCTGACCCAGGGCATCTGGACAGAGTGGTCCTTCACCGAAGTGGAGCGTCGTCTGCTGCAGCAACAGATTGACCAAGGTCGTCTGATTCTCAGGATTGAAGGCCCTGATCACCTGCCAGCGGGTAATGATTCACAAATGATGCAGTTTGATATTGGCTATGGCCGTTTTGGTGGTGGCATTCATTACCGCCCCAGCCTGGAGATCATTTACACCCGTGACAGCCAATCACTGACCCTTACGCCCTCTGCGCTGCATAGCATCAGTGAGAACGAGGTGGCATCGGGCAAGCTGTTATCCGGATTTGATGGCCGTGGCAACAAGATTTACGGGAATCTCAGCTTCGGCCTCAGTGCATTGCCCGATCCGGACTACACTGTGATCACCTCAGCCTATGTGCAGCTGACGGCCAAAAACCAGCTGAAGACCCGCAAGGATCTTCGCTTCACCATGGAACTGGTGGAGCTGAAAGACCTGAACCATGCCAGTATCCGTGATCGCCAGCAAATTGAGTATGTCGGCTACGAAGTCAGCAATGCCCAGCTGAAAGAGAACGCCAGCCATCACTTTATGTTTGACAGCTACTGTCGTGCAATACTGGAGGAACTGCATGGGGCTGAAAAACCGGTGCACCTGGTGGTTCGCCCGACCACCCCTTCAGCCGAAAGCAATGCCATTATTGACTGGCACGATGAGGGAGAAAGCAGATCAGCGCAGCTGGTGATCCATTACATTGAACGACGGAAGCATCCATTACCAGCGCCCACTGACTTGTCTGTAACGGTGGAAAACCATAAGGTTCGCCTGACCTGGAAAAACCCGGATGACCCGGATTTTGTTGGGTGCTACGTGGTTCGCAACCGTTTTCATCCCCCCCGCTGCCCCATGGATGGCATCAAACTGTATGCCGGTCAGGATGAGTACACCCTGGATGACTACGGCAACCCGAACATCCCAAAATACTATGCGGTGTTCAGCTACGATAATGTGCCCAACTACTCGATACCGGCCACTGTACTGTTCAGCCTGGATGAAGTGATCACCCTGGTGGATGATGACATCCCGGAAACCCAGGAGGAAGAGGAGGAACGGTTGTCAATGGAAGTTCATTGAGAAAGCGCCTGCTCCCCGGGAAGTTAAAGACGGAACCACAAAGGTCACGAAGAGCACAAAGAAGAGATTTTCTTTTCCTTCGTGCTCTTTGCCGTGAAAAATATTTTGCTTAACCATTTTTCATCCCTGAGGGTGG
>NZ_JAHHPO010000997.1 GCF_024606365.1 Endozoicomonas sp. ONNA2 | reverse complement strand
GAATAGCGGGGCTATTTGCCGAACAAAAGCGGATTTTTAGACCAATTTGCTGTCGTCGCAGTAGGGCAGACTATTCTCGGACAGCCTCTTGGGGCAGTCTATGCTCGGACAACCTCCTGCTTTCGACTAACTTAATTGTATTCAAAAAAAAGGAGAAGGGTTGTCATGGGGAAAGGGATGCAGGGACTGATGTCTCTGAGCATACGGGACACAGCATCACTCTATGAAGCGTATATGCCGTTTATCAGTGGCGGCGGGCTGTTTGTGCCAACCCACAAACATTATAACCTCGGGGATGACGTGCTGATTCGTCTGACGTTGATGGATGAGCCTGAGAAGATGCCTGTGCCGGGTAAGGTGGTATGGGTGACGCCAATGGGGGCTCAAGGCGGCCGACAGGCAGGGATCGGTATTCAATTTAATGATCCGACAGACAGTGTTCGCACTAAAATTGAGAAGTACGTTGTTGGGGCCTTGTCCTCGGACCGGCAGACCAACACATTGTAAGCTGTAAGATAGAGTGTCCTGATCAGTCAATGAAAAGGTCATGCTTCGCCAATGGCGACCCCGTCGTTCGTGGGGGTTGCCATCACCTCCAGTTGCCGGGATTATCCGGTTCCTCCAGTCGCCAGCATCCGGCCAACGGCCAGGTAATAAATACCTCGGAAAACCCTCCTGACCCGGTGACTGATATTGGTTTTTCTGAAGTAGGCAGTTCAATTTTATCAGGGTTGGGCTTTCAGGAGATAAGAATGTTTATTGACTCCCATTGTCATCTCGATCGACTGGATTTGAGTGCTTATGAGGGAAATCTTGACCTTGCAGTAGAAGCGGCCAGGGCGGCGGGTGTGGATCGTATACTCTGTATAGGCATCGATCTTGAAAATGGCCCGGAAGTGGTATCACTGGCGCAGCGGTATGAGGATGTTTACGCTTCGGTAGGCGTTCATCCGCTGGATTGTAAGGAAATGGTGCCTGATATCGACATGGTGCGTTCTCTGGCCAACCATAAAAAGGTGGTTGCTATTGGTGAGACAGGGCTTGATTATTACTATGCCACCACGGAAGGGGTTCAGGCGGTTCAGCGACAGTCCTTTATTAACCATCTTGAACTTGCCAAAGGACTGGAGTTGCCAGTGGTGGTGCATACTCGCGATGCCAGGGAAGATACTCTGGACTTTCTGCGTGAATACGGTTCCAGGGAATTTGCCGGGGTGTTGCACTGCTTTACCGAGTCTCTGGCGATGGCAAAAGCGGCATTGGATCTGAATTACTACATTTCTATATCGGGCATTGTTACCTTTCGTAATGCTTGCGCGTTGCGGGAGGTGGTTGAATATTTGCCAATGGATCGCTTGCTGATTGAAACGGATTCCCCCTATCTGACACCGATTCCCCATCGGGGAAAGTCAAACGAACCCCGGTTTGTTGCTGATGTTGCACGATTTGTTGCTGAACTCAAGGGCGTAGCACCAGAGGTGCTTGGAAAAAAAACCTCAGAAAATTTTTATCGGCTTTTTTATCGGGCTGTCTAACTGTTGACCGCTGACGCTTGATTATATGCTATGAATTTAGTGTTTATTATCGCTGTTTTGAATGGCTGGAGGGCAGGTTTGTTCAGCTTTTGCTCTGTTATTTCGGCACGAAAAAACCGTGGCGATTAAGGTATTTCTTGGTTATTTCTAATAAGTATTAGTAAAAATATCCAGCTCGCCAGTATGGCATATCACCTCCGGTCTATTTATAATTGTCTCACCAATTTCATCGGTGATGTTGCGGATTTAGGCTCAGGTACGGAATTCCGATCATGCTTCGACTAATTATAAAGAACTCAAGTTCTCCAATTACGACGCTTGTCTATCTGGATGCCCAACAGAATTCTGTTGATTTTCAGCCGTGTTCTTTCTGTGTCTGAACGGATTGTCAGAATGCTTTCCGGGAATATAACTGCGCAGCAGTAACCTTGAAAAAGGGGTGCATTTCCAGCTTCTGCTGCCTGACACAGATGCCTTGGTGGCATGCTTTGCCTGTCACGTTTGCTTCCCTTTCTCAAGTTGTTTACTGACCGCCATATTGTGCAGTGCTCCGGCCAGTGTTCTGGTGTCGGGGAGTTCTGTTGTTTGAGTTTTTTTGTCAGAGAAAGTACATACGCTCATGGCTTCCTTTATCTGCAGGGTTTCTTTAAGGACAATTCCGGATCACCGAAGAGACGGATTACTCCTGACCTCAACTTGATTGATTAGGCGAAAGGTATGATCAAAATCAAACAGGGGCTGGATCTCCCGATATCAGGATCGCCTGAACAGAGTATCTCAAAAGGCAGGGCAGCACGCTCTGTCGCCGTGATTGGCTCTGATTACGTAGGCATGAAGCCTACGATGGCGGTTGCTGTGGGAGATCGAGTTAAAAAAGGGCAACTGCTCTTTACCGATAAGAAAACACCGGGGATCCGGTACACAGCATTGGCTGGTGGTACAATTTCAGCAATTAATCGTGGCGAAAAACGGATTTTGCAATCCGTGGTGATTGATATTGTTAACGACAGTGGCCAGGAAGAGGAAGAGACCTTCACAGCCTATAAGCCCGAAGAACTGGCGGGCCTGAGTGCTGAGCAGGTGGAAGCACTGCTGAATGAGTCCGGCCTCTGGACGGCTCTGCGCACCCGCCCGTTCAGCAAGGTGCCGGTATTGGGCACGCGCCCGGCTTCCATCTTTGTCACGGCCATTGATACACACCCGCTGGCGGCAAATCCGGAAGTAGTGATCAGGGAACATGCCGAAGCGTTTGAACAGGGTATCAATATTCTGGGTAAACTCAGTGGCGGCAAGATTTTCCTGTGCAAAGCACCAGGCGCCAACATTCCAGCAGGGATTGCCAACAGCGAAGAGTTCGCAGGCCCCCATCCTGCCGGCCTGCCAGGCACTCATATCCACTTCCTGGACCCGGTTTCTGCCACCAAAACGGTGTGGCAGGTGGGTTATCAGGATGTTATTGCCATCGGTAAACTGTTTACCACCGGTCGGCTTTTCACCGACCGTGTTGTCTCCCTGGCCGGGCCCCAGGTTGAAAACCCACGTCTGGTGCGAACCCGTCTGGGTGCCTGCACCGATGAGATCACCGCCGGTGAACTGAAGCCTGCCACCAATCGTATTATTTCTGGGTCGGTATTCGGCGGTCGCACAGCCAATGGCCCATTTGCTTACCTGGGACGTTACCATAATCAGGTTTCCGTTCTGGAAGAGAGTGACGAGCGACTATTCCTGGGTTGGGTCAATCCGACGGTGGATCGCTTCTCCATCCTGCGTGTCATGACCTCGGGCCTGAGCAAAAGCCGCTTGTTCAATTTTACCACCACCACGAACGGTGGTGAGCGTGCGATGGTGCCAGTGGGTAACTACGAAAAGATGATGCCTCTGGATATCCTGGCGACACAGCTGCTTCGGTCAATCATCGTAGGTGATACCGAGACCGCTCAGAAACTGGGTGTGCTGGAACTGGAAGAAGAAGACCTGGCTCTTTGTACATTCGTTTGTGCAGGTAAATACGAGTACGGCCCCCTGCTGCGTGACAACCTGACCCGTATTGAGCTGGAGGGCTAATCAGTGAAGCCATTAAGAAATCTCCTTGACTCGATGGAGCCCCATTTCGTCAAGGGCGGTAAATACGAAAAGTTCTATGCGCTGTTTGAAGCAGCGGACACGCTGTTCTATACACCGCTGGACAAAACCCACAATACCAGCCATGTGCGTGACGCCCTGGACCTGAAGCGTATGATGGGTCTGGTCTGGTTATGTACTTTTCCGGCCATGTTCTTCGGTATGTGGAATATTGGTTACCAGTCAAACACGGCCATCGCCAATGGTCTGGGCACTTTTCCCGCTGACTGGCACGGCACGCTGATTGCGATGCTCGCCGGTGATGATCCCGCCAGTATCTGGGATAACCTGATCTACGGTGCCGTTCACTTCCTGCCCATCTACGGGGTGACCTTCCTGGTAGGTGGTTTCTGGGAAGTGCTGTTTGCCATCATCCGCAAGCATGAAGTGAATGAAGGTTTCTTCGTTACCTCTGTGCTGTTTGCCCTGATTGTGCCGCCATCCATCCCACTGTGGCAGGTAGCCCTGGGTATCTCCTTCGGCGTTGTGATCGGTAAGGAAGTATTCGGCGGCACGGGTAAAAATTTCCTGAACCCTGCGCTGACCGGTCGTGCCTTTCTGTTCTTCGCTTATCCTGCGCAGATTTCCGGTAACCTTGTGTGGACCGCGGTTGACGGCTTCTCCGGTGCCACCATGTTGAGCGTTGCCCAGCAGGGCGGTATGGAAGCACTGCAACACTCCATCAGCTGGATGCAGGCGTTTCTTGGTGTGATGCAGGGTTCCGTTGGTGAGACGTCGACACTGGCTATTTTTATCGGTGGCGCGGTCCTGCTGCTCTCCGGTATTGCCTCCTGGAGAATTGTCGCAGGTACCATGATCGGTATGATTGCGCTGTCGACCCTGTTCAACATAATCGGTTCTGATACCAATTACATGTTTCAGGTGCCATGGTACTGGCATATGGTGCTGGGTAGTTTTGCCTTCGGTCTGATCTTCATGACCACGGATCCGGTATCGGCTTCCATGACCAACCATGGTCGCTGGTTCTACGGTGCGCTGATTGGTGTCATGGTTGTCCTGATCCGGGTGGTAAACCCTGCCTATCCGGAAGGGATGATGCTGGCCATTCTGTTTGCCAACCTGTTTGCGCCGTTGATTGACCACTTTGTGGTCGAGGCCAATATCAAGCGTCGGGAGGCTCGGGCCTGATGGGAAACGATACGATTAAAAAGACGCTGCTGGTCACGGTGGTACTGTCACTGGTCTGTTCAGTGCTGGTATCCATGGCTGCCGTATTCCTGAAGCCGGTTCAGGACCGGAATATCAAGCTGGACGTTCAGCGTAACATTCTGGATATCGCCGGATTGAGTAGTGATGTCAGGGCCCTGAGTGCCGCTGAAATTGCTGAACTTTACAAACAGATCCAGCCACGGCTGGTGGATCTGAAAACCGGTAAGTTTGTTGATGCAGCCAATGGCCTGACCGTTGACCAGTACGATCAGCGTACTGCAGCCAAGGATACCAGGGCTTCCAGGGCACTGGGCAGTGCCGACATCGCCGGTATTTCCCGTCAGGCAGACGTTGCCAAGGTCTACCTTGTCGAAGAAGATGGCGAGATGCAGACATTGATCCTGCCGGTTCATGGGCGCGGCCTGTGGTCTACCATGTATGGATTCCTGGCGCTGGAAAACAATCTGAACACCGTGAAAGGGTTCGGTTTCTTCGAGCAGGCAGAAACGCCCGGACTGGGGGGTGAAGTCAGTAACCCGGTATGGAAATCCCGCTGGGTTGGCAAGGAGATCTACGGTATTGATGGCAAGGTGGCACTGCAAGTGATCAAAGGCGGCGTTGACTCAACCAACCCCGGGGCCATTAACCAGATTGACGGCCTGGCCGGTGCCACACTGACTTCCAACGGTGTCAGCAACCTGATCAAGTTCTGGTTGTCCGATGCGGGCTTTAAACTGTTCCTGAATAATCTGAAAGCGGGGAATGCGTAATGTCTGTGAAGACCAAAGATATCCTCCTGGAACCGGTTGTCAAGAATAACCCCATTACCCTGCAGATTCTCGGTATCTGTTCGGCGTTGGCGGTAACCACCAGCATGCAGGTCAGCCTGGTCATGGCACTGGCAGTTATCGGGGTAACCACCTGTTCCAACCTGGCGGTCGCCCTGATCCGTAACCACATTCCCAACAGCATTCGTATTATCTGTCAGATGACGGTTATCGCCTCGCTGGTCATTGTAGTTGACCAGATCCTGAAAGCTTACGCTTACGACATCTCCAAGCAGCTGTCGGTATTCGTTGGCCTGATCATCACCAACTGTATCGTCATGGGCCGTGCAGAAGCCTTCGCCATGAAGAACGGTCCAACGCTGTCAGCACTGGACGGATTCGGTAACGGTCTGGGTTATGGCTGTGTGCTGATGATTGTGGCTTTCTTCCGTGAACTCTTTGGTTCGGGCAACCTGTTTGGAGTGGAAATCTTCGCAACCGTGAATAACGGTGGTTGGTATGTGGCAAACGGCCTGATGCTGCTGGCTCCCAGTGCCTTCTTCCTGATTGGTTTACTGATCTGGGCGATTCGCAGCTGGAAGACAGAGCAGGTTGAAGCGGTGGAATTCAAGATTGCACCTAATACCAAATTCAGTGAGGCGCACTAAGTCATGGAACATTTTATTTCGCTATTCGTGAAAGCGGTGTTCGTGGAAAACATGGCGCTGGCTTTCTTCCTGGGGATGTGTACTTTCCTGGCGGTATCCAAGCAGGTGCAAACTGCTCTGGGCCTGGGGGTTGCAGTGGTTGCCGTACTGACCATCACCGTTCCAATCAACAATGTCATTTACCAGAACATCCTGAAAGATGGGGCGTTGGTTCCCGGTGTTGACCTGAGCTTCCTGGGCCTGATCACCTACATCGGTGTTATTGCCGCACTGGTACAGATCCTGGAAATGTTTCTGGATAAATTTGTACCTGCCCTGTACAACGCACTGGGCGTGTTTCTGCCACTGATTACCGTAAACTGCGCTATTATGGGTGCGTCATTGTTCATGGTGCAGCGTGACTACGACCTTGGCGAATCCGTGGTTTATGGTTTCGGTGCCGGTGTCGGCTGGGCCCTGGCCATTGCCGCACTGGCGGGTATTCGTGAAAAGCTCAAGTACAGCGATGTACCTGCAGGACTGAGAGGTCTGGGCATTACCTTCATTACCGTCGGTTTGATGTCCCTGGGCTTCCTGTCGTTCTCTGGCGTACAGCTGTAAGGGGGATTGGGACGATATGGATTTAAATATTATCTATGGCGTTGGCATGTTTACCATTATCGTACTGGCGCTGGTGTTGATTATCCTCGCCGCCCGTTCGAAACTGGTGAGTATGGGTGACGTAACCATCGGGATTAATGAAGATCCCGGCAAGGCCGTGACTACCGCTGCCGGTGGCAAGTTACTCAGTACCTTGTCCAGCGCCGGTGTCTTCCTGCCCTCCGCCTGTGGTGGCGGTGGTACCTGCGCCCAGTGCAAGTGTAAGGTGCTGACCGGTGGTGGTGAAATGCTGCCCACCGAGCGCTCTCACTTTACCAGGCGTGAAGAGAAGGAAGGCTGGCGTCTTTCCTGCCAGGTGGCGGTCAAGCAGGATATGGAAATTGAAGTTGAAGAAGAACTCTTCGGTGTCAGGAAGTGGGAATGTGAAGTGGTTTCCAATGACAACGTAGCCACCTTCATCAAGGAACTGGTTCTTAAATTGCCAGAAGGCGAAGACGTTAACTTCCGTGCCGGTGGTTACGTGCAGCTGGAGTGTCCTCCCCATACGGTTGAGTACAAAAACTTCGATGTTGCCGAAGAGTACCGTGGTGACTGGGATAAATTTAACCAGTGGCAGTACGTTTCCAAGGTGGATGAAGAGACCATCCGTGCTTACTCCATGGCCAACTATCCCGAAGAGAAAGGCCTGCTGAAGTTCAACATCCGTATTGCTTCACCACCGCCGGGTACAGACTTTGCCCCTGGCAAGATGTCTTCGTTCGTCTTCAACTTGAAGCCCGGTGACAAGATGACGGTGTACGGACCTTTCGGTGAGTTCTTCGCCAAAGAGACCGATAACGAAATGGTCTTTGTCGGGGGTGGTGCTGGCATGGCACCCATGCGCTCGCACATCTTTGACCAGCTGAAGCGGCTGTCTTCCAAACGGAAGATCTCTTTCTGGTACGGTGCCCGCTCCCTGCGCGAAGCATTCTACGTGGATGAGTTCGACAAGCTGGCAGAAGAGAACGAGAACTTCAACTGGCATCTGGCGCTGTCAGATCCCCTGCCAGAAGACAACTGGACCGGCCACACCGGCTTTATCCATCAGGTTCTGTTTGATAACTACCTGAAAGATCACCCGGCTCCGGAAGACTGCGAGTTCTACATGTGTGGCCCACCGATGATGAATGCCGCCGTTATCAAGATGCTGGAGGATCAGGGCGTAGAGCCTGAGAATATCCTTCTGGATGATTTTGGTGGCTAAACCCCAATGGCACTGACTTAAGCGTGAAAGCCTTGCCATAGTTAGTTAAAAGACTTTCACCACAAAGGCACAAAGACACAAAGGAAGAAAAAAGAAATC
>NZ_JAHHPO010000996.1 GCF_024606365.1 Endozoicomonas sp. ONNA2 | reverse complement strand
TACCCCCAGTCCTGTCGGTGGTCCGGCATCCCGGCTGGTCGCTTGTATCCCCGCCCGAATGGGCGAGGCTTTACGCGGAGGCATATCTCTTTTATTGGCTTCGATCTTAATGCTTTCCAGCAAACCTTCAGGCAGGCGAAGAGAGATTGTTTTTGTTGATGGTTTCAAATTAGGCATAGAGACACTTTCAGCCTGACTCCAGTCTAGATATCGTGTCGAGTCATGCTTCTCCCAAAACGCCCTTTCTTCAGCTTCTGACTTAAACTCAGGTATTTTGCTCATAAAATACTCGCTCTTTTTGATGCATGTTTCTGGCTGAAATAACACGTATTAGCGTACGCTCAGCCCTTAATGTGAATGTAAATGAATCTACCGGTCAAGAGAGTGAGACTATTCTCGGACAGCGTCCCGGCAACTCCAGGTCCTTTTGGTATCAAAGATTCAGCTTATACCTGGTAAAGGCTGTTGAATATAGAGATCTTTAAAGGTTGCGCCACAATGGCCAGATAGATAGGATTGCTGCCATTTTATTTGTCGTATTTCAGGCTTAACAGGTTTAGAAGATGTGTACAAATATGTGTATCTATTCCATAAAAATTCAGATCAAGAGGTTTGAAAATCGTTGAAAATTGATAAGTTAAGAAATATAGCCATTATCGCCCACGTAGACCACGGCAAGACCACGCTGGTGGATAAGCTGCTGCAGCAGTCAGGAACCCTGGGCCGCAAGGACCAGGGCGCTGAGCGTATCATGGACTCCAATGACCAGGAAAAAGAGCGTGGCATTACCATCCTGGCCAAGAACACGGCGATTGAGTGGCAAGATTTCCATATCAATATCGTGGATACCCCCGGGCACGCTGACTTCGGTGGTGAAGTTGAGCGTGTGCTCTCCATGGTTGACTCGGTGCTGCTGCTGGTGGATGCCGTTGATGGTCCGATGCCCCAGACTCGTTTTGTTACCCAGAAGGCCTTTGAGCAGGGCTTGAACCCGATTGTGGTCATTAACAAGGTTGATCGTCCGGGCGCCCGCCCTGACTGGGTTATGGATCAGGTGTTTGATCTGTTTGATCGCCTGGGCGCTACGGATGAACAGCTGGACTTTCCGGTGATTTACGCTTCTGCATTGAACGGTGTTGCCGGTGATGACCCGGACAATCTGGCCGATGACATGACGCCGTTGTTTGAGATGATTACTGAGTGTGTGCCTTCACCAACGGTCAATGTTGACGCTCCTTTCCAGATGCAGATCAGTGCCCTGGATTACAACAGCTACGTGGGGGTTATCGGTATTGGCCGTATCACCCGTGGTGTGCTGAAGCCCAATCAGCAGGTGGTGCTGGTGGATCGTGACAATAAGCAGCGAAAGACTAAAGTACAACAGGTAATGGGGCATCTTGGGCTTGAGCGTGTTGAGGTGGTTCAGGCCAGCGCCGGTGATATCGTCTGTATTACCGGTATTGACAAACTGAACATTTCCGACACGATTTGTGATCCTGAGAGTCCGGAAATGCTGCCGCCGCTGACCGTCGATGAGCCAACAGTAAGCATGACCTTCCAGGTGAATGACTCGCCGTTTGCCGGTCAGGATGGCAAGTTCGTCACCTCCCGTAATATCCGGGAGCGTCTTGAGCGCGAGCTGATCTCCAACGTAGCACTGCGTGTCGAGCACGGTGAGCATGCGGATAAATTCAAGGTGTCCGGTCGTGGTGAACTGCACCTGTCCGTTTTGATTGAAACCATGCGTCGTGAAGGCTTTGAGCTGGCGGTTTCCCGGCCGCAGGTGGTGGTAAAGGAGGTTGACGGCGTTAAGCAGGAGCCCTTTGAGCATGTGGTGGTGGACATCGAAGAACAGCACCAGGGGCCGGTTATGGAAGTGCTTGGCCAGCGCCGTGCTGAACTGAAAGACATGGTGCCAGATGGCAAAGGCCGTGTGCGTCTTGATTTCATTATGCCGGCCCGTGGCCTGATTGGTTTTCGTTCCCAGTTCCTGACCATGACTTCCGGCAGTGGTATCCTGACCTCCATCTTCGATCACTACGGTGAAGTCAAGGGTGGGGAAGTTGGCCAGCGCAATAACGGGGTTCTTGTCTCCATGGTGAATGGCAAGGTGCTGGCTTATGCGCTGTTCAGTTTGCAGGAGCGTGGCCGTTTGTTCATTAATCCTAATGTGGATGTCTATGAAGGCCAGATTATCGGTCTGCACAGCCGTGATAATGATTTGACGGTCAACCCAACCAAAGCCAAACAGCTCACAAACGTTCGTGCTGCGGGTACCGATGAGAATATCATTCTGACACCGCCGATTCGTCACTCTCTGGAGCAGGCTCTGGAGTTTATTGATGATGATGAGCTGGTGGAGGTGACACCCAACCATATCCGTATTCGCAAAAAGTTCCTGAAGGAGCATGAGCGCAAGCGTGCCAGTCGCTCGAAGTAATACTGGCGAATAAGTGAAATTTATAGTTGCGTGGTTTTTTTATGCCCCTAACCAGGGATTGCCAGGGTAAGGGGCCATGGTCGCTACCAGGGTCATAATCACTGCAATAGCAAGGCTGCCCGCAATGGTGTAACCCGGCGATGCCAGCCAGCCTTCGAGCCAGTGCGGGTTGCGTTTTCCCACCGATAAAAAGTGTCGGCTCTTTTCATGTTTAAGCTGTTTGCCTTTGTTCGCCTGCTGATAGCGCTGCCGCATTTTATCAATGTCAGCCATGGTCAGAGGCGATACGGGGGGCCTGCTGGATTTTTGGCTCTTTCGGTAAGAGACCAGAAAACCGTTTGCCAACGGTGAGGTGAGAAAGATGACCGGATTGATTTGAGGGTTGTCGTAGAGTTCAGGAATGGTTGAAAACGGGTATTCGCTATTGTCCTGAACTGTGTCCGGAATTATGGCGGGTGAGGAGGCAAGAGCGGTGCTGACAGGCCCGGGCCCCAGTATTTTGGTAGTAACTATTCGGTTGCGACTGATATCAATATCAACAATGTACAAATTTACTGCCAGGGCCAGGCACTGTAAAACAGCATATCTTTTCTCTCTTACGCCCTTGAAATCGTCCAGAAGTAACATTTCATGGCAACGTTCAGTGTTGCTCATGGTGGTTCTGGTTAACAGATTAAACAGTTTTGCATAGAACTCGTCATCATTGGCAAGGCGCTTTTCCAGCTCCGTTCGACGGCTCAACCAAACCGCCAGTTCGTGCTTATTCTGCTCAAGGATGAAAGTGGTCAGGACGGTTTTCTCTTTTTTATTTAAATCCAATGCTGACTGGAGCAGCTGTTTGAGTTCATCATCCGCCATTGAAACAAGAAGCTGTGAAAGATAGCGATAAAATTGTTCAGCTCGAGTGGTATGGAGGGCTTGTAACGTCACCCGGGTATATTGCCAGCGATCACCCTGTCGGGGTTTATCAGTACTGGTTGAGTAAATCTTGAAGCCCGTCTTGTCTACCCACTGCTGAACCATTATTTGGTCATCCTCAGAAAAATACCGGGCAGCTCTGGCCGGTACTGCCATTAAGATGATCAACAAGACCAGGACTGTGTTAATTATTCTGACAGATTGTTGTTTCATATTCTTCGGACCAGGTAATGGCACTCAGGCTGGAGAATGTTCAAACCCAAATACACATGTCCCACACAGAGTGGGGTTGCATGGAAAATAAGAGCCCTGAACCAGAAAGGCACAAAGGAAGCATTAGATGTTTGCCGAGCCTGCACTGACAAGCCCATAAAAAACTTATTGCGATAGACATGGAAGACGAGAGTGTCGATTATGCAGGAGCGATCATCGACCCTTTTTCGGTTCCATCCACATAAGTGAGACAAGCTGCTGCCAAATTAGTTCACGTTATGTCGGTGAAAGTGATGATGTGCCCTTTGCTGCAATAACCGTTTAAGGTTAAGGTTAGGCATTGTTCTGGTGTTTTCCTGAAAGGATTTTCCATGCGCACCCTGTATCCTGCCATCAAGCCCTACGCTACCCGGCACCTGCAAGTTGATGATATTCATGAGATATACATTGAACAGTGTGGCTCACAGGATGGGATACCGGTTCTGTTTGTTCACGGTGGACCGGGTGCTGGCTGTTCGGAACGGGACCGCCGTTTTTTTGATCCGCAAAAGTATCGGATTATTCTTTTTGATCAGAGGGGGTGTGGTCGCTCCAGACCCCATGCTGAGCTGAAGCAGAACACTACCGCTGCGCTGATTGAGGATATGGAGCTGATTCGCAACAGCCTGGGCATTGAACAGTGGCTGGTGTTTGGTGGCTCCTGGGGCTCAACGCTCGCGTTGCTGTATGCCCAGGCGCACCCGAAGCGGGTGTCCGGATTGGTGGTCAGGGGGGTTTTTCTTTCCCGGCAGCAGGATCTTGACTGGCTTTACAAAGAGGGAGCCAGCAGAGTATTCCCGGATCACTGGGCGCACTTCCTGGAGCTGATACCAGAAGATGAAAGAGGCGATCTTCTAGCAGCTTATTATCAGCGGCTGTTTGGCGAAAATGAGCTGGCCAGAATGAATGCTGCCAAACATTGGTCTTTGTGGGAGGGTAATACAGCCACCCTTCGACCCAACCATGAACTGGTGGATCATTTTGCCGATCCCCATCTGGCGTTATCCCTTTCCCGGATAGAGTGTCATTACTTTAAAAATAAGTCCTTTATTAACCCTGATCAGATTATTGCACAGATGAATCTGATATCAGCCATTCCCGGCGTGATCGTGCATGGGCGCTATGACATGATCTGCCCGCTGGATAATGCGCAGACACTGGCGGATCACTGGCCGGAAGCGGATTTCCAGATTATCCGGGATGCCGGCCATGCCTCCTGTGAACCGGGCATTGTCGATGCACTGGTCAGGGCAACGGATGAATTTGCCCGAAGGCTCCTCCATAAACCGTAAAGTTGATTGGCAAGCAACTCGAGATGTATCGATGAAAGGTTTGATTCAGCGGGTCAGCCATGCCAGCGTGGTAGTGGACAGAGACACGGTTGGCGCAATTGGTAACGGCATTCTTCTGTTACTGGGTATCGAAAAAGAGGATGACCCGGTTCTGGCGGATATGCTGCTGGAAAAAGTGCTGAAATATCGAATATTCAATGATGACCAGGGCAGAATGAATCTTGGTTTGCGGGATGTGAGGGGCGGTTTGCTCATTGTTTCCCAGTTCACTCTGGTTGCCGATACCCGTAAAGGTTTGCGACCCGGTTTCAGCTGCGGAGCAAAGCCTGAACAGGGAGAAAGGCTTTATAACTACTTTGTTGAACGGGCGAAAGCGCTGCATCACGATGTTGCCACCGGGCGCTTTGGTGCAGATATGAAAGTCTCTTTGCTCAATGATGGGCCGGTGACGTTTATGCTGGAATCCCGGGAGGCTGTCCGGGAATAGTGCCCGTTCAGGCGATCCCGAAGCAAGGATGGCAGCCAATTGCTCTGAAAATCTGCTTTTGTTCGGCAAATAGCCCCCCAGGAGGCTGTCCGGGAATAGACTGCCCTACGCGGCAACTGCTCCTGCGTTGCTCTAGCTCCTGCATCCA
>NZ_JAHHPO010000995.1 GCF_024606365.1 Endozoicomonas sp. ONNA2 | reverse complement strand
TGCTCTGCTCGCTGCCGGTGAAGGAGATGGACGAGGGCTATGTGTTGCAAATGGGCACCATCGACCTGGCCGATGCTGAGTGTACGACGGTGTTGGAGGGGCAGTTGGCGGTTTCTGAACGGGGCAATATTGATCGGTAGAGTTACCTTTTCCTCTTTGCGGTCCGTGCGCCCCCGTTGCAGTTATTGGGATGCACAACTGATTTGCGTTAGTAGTTGTTACATGGTTTACAAGATATTTTTGCTATTTTCCATATTAATGATGATCACTTCCTTCGCCTCTGCGGATAGCGATTGTAACGGTAATAACTGCAACAATAACGGCAATTATTGGGTGAAAATAAAGCGCCTATCTGATATCGACCTTGGGGAATGGAAAGGGGGCGACCAACCCATCAGCGGAACGAATAGAGTCGATAATAAAAAAACATTTTGTGCCATTTCATATTTGGAGGAGGGCAAAAAACGGACAATGTATAATCCTGAGCTTGAGTTAATACCGCTCTCCAATGGACAGACCGGGCAATTCGTTGTCACACAAGGTGCTGAAGAGATCCCCATCACGATCACCCTGGACGAATATTCAGCGAATGATGCGCCGCAAGTGCTGCAAGAATTTAAGATCGGTCAGTCTGTTACGCTGAAAGGAGATGATAACTACGATTTTTGCAAAGAGAATGAATTGACTCTGACGGTGACCGCTTATAAGGCTGATATTATTCGTGCCGGTGCAACAGGGAAATACGAAGGCCGATTTAGAATGGAGGTACGCCCCGGAACGTCACTACAACCACCCGCGCCCGTTTTTATTGATTTTTCAATAGAACTCGATATAACGCCCTCTATCCTGATCTCTGGACTTGAGGATATGACCCTGAAAGACGGACAGGGCTCGGGTGCCTTCGGGTATCAGGATTTCTGTGTTTTTGCCACAAGTAAAAGTCCCTTCAAAATTAGAGGGCTAAGTAAGTTTGGTGACGGTGTTTTCGAGCTCGATAATGGTGGTGAACGCCTGAATTATCAGCTTGAGGTTGGTCTTCCCAACAATGGTGGTGGTAATAAGATCACACTGGTTGAAGAGGGTGATTTTGATGGCCATTCCTCATGGAAAGGTGACGACCGACTGGATTGTGCCGGAAAGGAGAATATGAGATTGACGGTGACAATTACCGAGGCTGAGCTACAGCAGGCAAAGTCCGGACGGTATCATGATACTGTGACTCTGACGGTTGCCGTTCAATAGCTTCTGAATTTCTCTTGGCTATTCTGGCGATGCCGAGTGTACGATGTTGTTGAAGGGGGAAGTCTGCGTTGAGTAAGCGAGAAGTTGGTAAGTAAGGTAGTACTTCATTTATTCGCAATTGAAGCGTGAAATCAGGGATTTTTTGGTCAT
>NZ_JAHHPO010000994.1 GCF_024606365.1 Endozoicomonas sp. ONNA2 | reverse complement strand
TGCTCTTTGTGACCTTTGTGGTTCCAATTCAAGACCCACAACAAGGTAACACCAACCCGTCAGCGACAGTCATTACGAGCCAGAGAACGAGGGATACAACTATAGCATCAGGAAAAATTCCTTAATGCCTACCCCAAGAAACGGCGTTTACACCCCTGTTAGATGAACCCTGTACTATCCCTGTAAAATCCCTGAACAGAATGAAAGCGGAATGAGCCGGTAGATTTTGCGCTGCTAATGCCCTTATGCGCACGCATGATATTGAGCAGACAATTCATGTACGGCACTGACAAACGCAGCCGCCTTTTGCGGCTCAACATACTGGTGAATACCATGCCCCAGATTGAACACATGGCCATTGCCCGCACCAAATTTTTCCAGAATGGTGGCCACTTCCCGGCGGATACGTTCGGGGGATGCATACAGCGTTGATGGGTCCATATTGCCCTGTAAAGCGACCCGGTTACCCACTCTCCGCCGTGCTTCACCAATATCGGTTGTCCAGTCCAGACCCAGTGCATCGGCACCGGCATTGGCCATCGCTTCCAGCCACTGCCCGCCATTTTTGGTAAAGAGAATAACCGGCACTTGTCTGCCGTCATTTTCCCGCTTCAGGCCTTTAACAATCCTGTCCATATAGTGCAGCGAGAAGTCATGATAGTTCTCTGGACTGAGCACCCCACCCCAGGTATCAAAAATCTGCACCGCCTGGGCACCCGCTTCAATCTGGGCATTCAGGTAGCTGGTCACCGACTCGGCAAGCACGCTCAACACCTGCTTCAGCAATGCTGGCTGATCAAACATCATCGCTTTTATACGACGAAAGTCTTTGCTGCTGCCACCTTCAATCATATAGGTCGCCAGGGTCCAGGAGCTGCCGGAAAAACCAATCAGTGGCACCTGGCCATTGAGTTCACGTCGAATGGTTCTCACCGCGTCCATCACATAACCCAAGTCTTTTTCCGGATCTGGCACGGTCAGCGCAGCAACATCGGCGGCGGTGCGCACGGGCTTTTTGAACTTCGGCCCTTCACCGGCTTCAAAATAGAGCCCAAGGCCCATGGCATCGGGAATCGTGAGAATATCGGAAAAGAGAATTGCCGCATCCAGCGGGAATCGTTCCAGTGGCTGCAGGGTGACTTCACAGGCTAGCTCCGGGTTCTGGCACAGGGCCATAAAGTCACCGGCACGGGCCCTGGTCTCCCGGTATTCCGGCAAATAACGGCCAGCCTGGCGCATCATCCAGACGGGAGTTACATCAACTGGCTCCCTGAGCAAAGCTCGAAGAAAGCGGTCATTTTTCAATGGAGTCATAAAAATCCCGATACCAGCATTGCCTGAAATGAAGTATTCCAGGCTGTAGAAAAAACAGGGGCGCTTCGGAAAAACGCCCCTATATTACTATTTAAAAAAGTGAATGATCAGACATCCAGGTAATCAAGAATACCTTCTGCTGCCTGACGACCTTCCCAGATGGCGGTAACAACCAGGTCAGACCCCCTAACCATATCACCACCGGCAAACACTTTGGGATTGCTGGTCTGGAACTTGAATCTGGCTTGTTCAGGAGCCACAACCCGACCACCTTCATCAATCTGAATTTCGTGCTGCTCAAACCAGTCAGCCGGGCTTGGGCGAAAACCGAAGGCAACCAGAACCACATCCGCTTCCAGTATCTGATCACTGCCCTCTACCACCTGTGGACGGCGTCGGCCATTGTCATCCGGCTCGCCCAGTTCAGTGGTTACCAGACGGATGCCATCTACCTGGCCATCACCAACAATTTCAACCGGCTGGCGATTAAACAGGAAGTTCACACCTTCCTGTCGGGCATTGGCCACTTCCCGGCGAGAACCGGGCATGTTTTCTTCGTCACGGCGGTAAGCGCAGGTTACTGACCTGGCACCCTGACGAATGGCCGTGCGGTTACAGTCCATGGCAGTATCGCCACCACCGAGCACCACCACCCGCTTACCCTTCATATCAATGAAGTCTGCCGGATCCTGCTCAAAGCCCAGGTTACGGTTCACATTGGAGATCAGGTAAGGCAGCGCATCATGGACACCTTCAAGATTTTCACCGGGAAAGCCACCTTTCATATAGGTGTAAGTCCCCATACCCATGAATACCGCATCATACTCCTCAAGCAGCTTCTCCATGGTGATGTCTTTACCGATTTCCATATTCAGCTGAAACTCAATCCCCATTTCGGTAAACACTTCACGGCGACGACTCATGACGTGTTTTTCCAGCTTGAACTCCGGGATACCAAAGGTCAGCAAGCCACCGATTTCCGGGTTTTTATCAAATACCACCGGTGTCACGCCATTGCGCACCAGCACATCGGCACAGCCCAGGCCAGCAGGCCCGGCACCAATGATGGCTACTTTTTTATCGGTCCAGGATACCCCGGACATATCCGGACGCCAGCCCAGAGCCAGCGCCGTGTCGGTAATGTATTTCTCGGTGGACCCGATGGTTACCGCACCAAAACCGTCATTGAGCGTACAGGCACCTTCACAGAGGCGATCCTGTGGACAAACACGACCGCACACTTCTGGCAGGGTATTGGTCTGGTGTGACAGGTCTGCCGCTTCAAAGAGACGACCTTCAGAGACCAGCTTCAACCAGTCCGGAATGTAGTTGTGTACCGGGCACTTCCATTCACAATATGGGTTCCCGCAGGACAGGCAGCGATGGGCCTGATTTTTTACCTGCCGCTCATCAAACGGCTGGTAGATTTCCACAAATTCTGTTTTGCGCTGACGCAGGCTTTTCTTATCCGGATCATGACGACCTACATCAACAAACTGGAAGTTGTTATTCAGCCTGCTTTCTTTTCGGCTCAGGCTGTCTTTCCGGCTCAGGCTGTTGCCATTTTTTAAAGGTATCTGTGACATTTCGCTGACCTCACAAAGCTGTTAATACCTGATCTTTTGCCATACCTGCAGATAAGCTGCGGATACCCTGATTACTCAGGGCTACCATGGGTACTGGCCAGCAAGGTATCGAGACTGGCAGCTTTTGGCTTCACCAGCCAGAAACGACCACTGTAGTCATAGAAGTCATCAATCAGCTCCTGCCCCCGGGCACTGCCGGTCTCGGCAACGTAGTCTTCCAGGACACTCAACAGGTGCGATTGATAAGGCTCCATGGCCTCATTATCAATGCGATGTATATCCACTAATTCATGGTTATAACGATCAACAAAACTTCTTTCCATATCCAGCACATAGGCAAAACCACCGGTCATACCCGCACCGAAGTTATGACCCGCCCGGCCCAGGACAGTCACCAGACCGCCGGTCATGTATTCACAACAGTGGTCGCCTGCACCTTCCACCACAACATTGGCGCCAGAGTTACGAACCCCAAGACGTTCACCGGCACGACCAGCGGCGTATAATGTACCGCCGGTGGCACCATAGAGACAGGTGTTACCAATGATCGAGGTTTCATGGGTGACGAAACTGCTGCCCACCGGTGGGTAGATCACCAGCTTACCGCCGGTCATGCCCTTACCTACATAGTCGTTGGCATCCCCTTCCAGGCGCATTTCCAGACCACCCGCGTTCCAGACACCAAAACTCTGGCCTGCAGAGCCGGTCAGGTTCAGCTTCAGGGGCTTGTCCGCCATTCCCTGGTTACCGTAACGTCTGGCAATCTCACCGGATAGACGGGCACCGATGGAACGGTCACAGTTGCCAACCGTAAAACTGAACTCACCACCTGCCTGGTTTTCAATGGCAGCCATTGTCTGTTGAACCATCTCTTCGGCCAACTCACCCTTGTCGTATGGCGGGTTACGGTCCACCTGACAGGTCATGGGCTTATCCGCCGGTACATCGGCACTGCCCAGAATCGGGGACAGGTCCAGGTTCTGCTGCTTTTCCGTCAGCCCCGGCAGCAGCTCCAGCAACTCAGTGCGGCCTACTATCTCTTCAAGGGTTCTGGCACCGAGCAATGCCAGCCACTCACGCACTTCTTCGGCAACAAAGCTGAAGAAGTTCATAACCATCGCCACATCACCCTTGAAGTGCTCTTCCCTAAGTGACTTATCCTGGGTAGCCACACCGGTAGCGCAGTTATTCAGGTGACAGATACGCAGGTATTTACACCCCATGGCGATCATGGGTGTGGTACCAAAACCAAAACTTTCGGCGCCAAGAATGGCCGCCTTGACCACATCCAGACCGGTCTTGAGACCACCATCGGTCTGCAGGCGAACCTTGCCGCGCAGATCATTGCCACGAAGTGTTTGATGGGCTTCACTCAGGCCAAGCTCCCAGGGGGAACCGGCATAGCGAATAGACGTCAGAGGGCTTGCAGCAGTACCGCCGTCATAGCCGGAGATGGTGATCAGATCCGCATATGCCTTGGCAACGCCTGCGGCAATCGTACCGACGCCTGGCTCAGACACCAGTTTTACGGAAACCAGCGCCTCAGGATTCACCTGTTTCAGGTCATAAATCAGCTGGGCCAGATCCTCAATGGAATAGATATCATGGTGCGGTGGCGGAGAAATCAGGGTAACACCCGGTACCGAGTATCGCAGACGGGCAATCAGCTCATTCACCTTGCCACCGGGCAACTGACCACCTTCACCGGGCTTGGCTCCCTGGGCAACCTTGATCTGCAGCACTTCGGCATTCACCAGGTAGTGAGGAGTCACCCCAAAACGACCGGAGGCAATCTGTTTGATTTTGGATACACGGTTGGTGCCGAAGCGGGCTTCATCTTCACCGCCTTCACCGGAGTTGGAACGACCACCAAGACGGTTCATCGCTTCCGCCAGTGCTTCATGGGCCTCTGGTGACAGTGCGCCAAGACTCATGGCGGCAGAGTCAAACCGGCGCACAATATCACCAACAGATTCCACTTCATCCACACCCAGCGCCTGGTCACTGGGCTTAAGGCCCAGCAGGTCACGCAGGGTAGCTACTGGCCGCTTGTTCACCAGTTCGGCGTATTTCCGGTACTCCTGATAGTCGCCGGTTTTAACGGCAACCTGCAACTGTTGCACCACATCCGGGTTGAACGCGTGGTATTCACTGTCGTGTACATACTTAAGCAGGCCACCCTGCTGAATGGGCTTGCGGGCTTTCCAGGCCGTGTCAGCCAGCAGGCCCTGTTCATAATGGAAGTCTTCAAAGCGGGCACCCTGAATACGACTTTGCACACCGCAGAAGCACAGGTCAACGATCTCCCTGGAAAGACCCACGGCTTCAAATAACTGTGCGCCCCGGTAGGAGGCAATGGTAGAGATACCCATTTTTGAAAGGATCTTCATCAGCCCTTTGCCGATGCCTTTCCGGTAAGCCTTGTAGGCTTCGCGGGGGTCCGTCATCACCTCACCGGAGTGAATCTGGTCATTAATGATTTCATAGGCCAGATAAGGGTAAACGGCGGTGGCACCAAACCCGATCAGCACCGCAAACTGATGGGAGTCACGGGCAGAGGCGGTTTCAACAATAATATTGCACTCAGAACGCAGGCCTTTGCCAATCAACCGGTGATGCACGGCACCCGTCGCCATGGCCGCTGGCACTGGCAGCAGCCCCTGATCGATATGACGGTCAGAAAGGCAGATTAACACCTTGCCAGATTGCACCACGTGTTCCGCCTGGTCACAGATATTCAACACCGCCTGTTCAAGACCAATGGCCGGGTCGTAGGTCAGGTTGATGGTTGCGGTCTCCAAGGACTTATGCTGATGACGAACACTCATCAGGTCCAGAAACTTGGCAGTGGACAGAACCGGTGACTTGAGAATAACCCGGGCAGCGTGTTCCGGTGTCTCTTCAAACAGGTTCAACTCACGCCCCAGGCAGGTCTCCAGCGACATGACAATAGCTTCACGCAGTGGATCTATGGGCGGGTTGGTTACCTGGGCAAACTGCTGGCGGAAGTAGTCATAGACCGTCCGGGTTCTGCTGGACAGCACAGCCATTGGCGTATCGTCGCCCATGGAACCAACCGCTTCCTGGCCAGACTCCACCAGTGGGCGGATCACCTGGTCACGCTCCTCAAAGGTGACCATAAACATCTTCTGGTAGACCTTCAGTTGCTCAGAAGAGAGGTGGTCAACCTTGTAATCGTCTTCACTGAAGTGGGAACGGATACGATAGGCGTTCTGCTTCAACCACTTTTTATAGGGCTGGCGGACTTTCAGCTTGTCGTCGATATCATGGGCCTGGTGCAGTTCGCCAGTCTCGGTATCAATCGCCAGGACTTCGCCCGGTCCAACCCGACCTTTGGCAACCACATCTTCTGGCTTGTAGCCATGAACACCCACCTCGGAAGCCACGGTCAGGTAACCGTTTCGGGTGATAACCCAGCGTGACGGGCGCAGGCCATTGCGGTCCAGGGCACAGACGGCATTGCGGCCATCGGTAATAACCAGGCCAGCGGGACCGTCCCAGGGCTCCATATGCATGGAACTGTATTCATAAAATGCCCTGAGATCCGGATCCATGGTGTCCACATTCTGCCATGCAGGCGGAACCAGCATCCGGATCGCCCGGTAAAGATCCACACCACCCGTGACCAGCACCTCCATCATGTTATCCAGGCTGGATGAGTCAGAGCCGGTGCGGTTCACCAAAGGAGAAATATCATCAAGGGTCGGCAGCAACGGTGACTGGAACTTCTGACGACGGGCTTCTGCCCAGTTACGGTTACCGGTGATGGTGTTGATTTCACCATTGTGAGCCAGCATACGGAATGGCTGGGCCAGCTGCCAGCGCGGCATGGTGTTGGTAGAAAACCGCTGATGGAATACACAGATGGCGGTTTCAAAACGGCTATCGCCAAGGTCCGGATAAAACGTTGGCAGATCAACCGGCATCATCAGACCTTTATAGGTAATAACCCTGGGCGACAGTGAGCAGATATAGTAATCCTGGTCTTCCGCCATCACCATATTAGTGTATCGACGAGCCATGTAGAGCCTGGCATTGAACTCTTTCTCGTCAAGCTCACCCGCAGGGGTAACAAAGATCTGTTCAATACCGGGCAGAAGGTCTTTGGCAATGGGTCCAAGGCAGTCAACATTAACAGGCACCTTGCGCCAGCCAACCACGTTGAGACGCTGCTTTTGCAACTCTTTTTCAAGGGTTTTTTTGCCTTTCTCTGCCCAGACTTTATCAGTATTGAGAAAGACCATGCCCACGGCATATTGCCCGGGCAGCTCGCAGCCAAACTTTTCCTGTGCAACGGTTCGGAAAAAAGTATCCGGTGTTTGAATAAGAAGACCACAACCGTCGCCTGTTTTACCATCGGCAGCAATTCCGCCGCGGTGTGTCATACAGGTCAGTGCTTCAATCGCCGTTTTCAGAAGGTGATGACTTTTCTTACCTTCCATCTGGGCAATCAGCCCAAAACCACAGTTATCCCGAAACTCCCCGGGATTATACAGTCCTGCTTTCATAGGCATTATCTCACCAACCTCATCAACCCATTTTTTTTCTGGCTCGCCTTGCCTTGGATAAAAGTCGTACCGACCTTCCCGGAGCCCTTCCACCCTGAAGTTGACTCCTCTTGGGAAGGCTTCATGTTTCATTTTCAAAATCAGGTGGATACACGTCTTTTAAACATTTTCTGTGTAACATTGGTACACTGCCTTGTCGAGCCATAGCCAAGAGGCTGTCCGAGAATAGACTGCCCTACTGCGGTGGCAGCAAATTGGT
>NZ_JAHHPO010000993.1 GCF_024606365.1 Endozoicomonas sp. ONNA2 | reverse complement strand
TAAATATCCTATTATCGGGATGATCGTTCGACCGATTCTGTCGCCCTGTGTAGATACCTGCGAGGCGGCCCAATGCAAACCAGAATTAAAAGAGCGTAAAGCCAGTTTGAACACTGCTATCATCACCGATAAACAAGTGGAATTGATTCGGGGTCTCCTGGATCGAAAAACAGACAGACTCAAAGTAGATGAATTTATAGAAATTATCGATTTTCTTGGTGCACGCACGAAAGTAAAACTGCCTTTAGGCTATGCCAAATCACCAACCCTTTTGTCAGGGATAATAAGAAATCATCTTTGGGAGGCTTTCGAAGGGCAGACAGGTGGTGAGCTGATGAAGGTATTATTAGCAACACCTGAAAGGACAAAACAGATGTTGTTGATCGATGTCATGGCAACAGGCACCGAATATAACTACCCGGTTCTTCCTGAATCTTTAAAAGATGATATTGATTTTTCTGACTGAATTCTCAAGTTTGCAGGGTATTCCCCGGGAAACACCAGCGAATCTGGCAGTGCTGATTTACCAACGTCTGGATATCGGTGCCAAAATACAGTCTAAAAACCATTTGCCCGTCAGTTTTAACGATGTTGATTTTTATGATGAGCTTATCCGTTCAGGAAGAGTACCGGTAAAAGATCTGCCACCAAATATCCAAAAGAAAAATGAAGAATACTGTATTTCGCAATTATCAGACGGTCTGTGCAGGTTATCAGATCTACCAAGTGTTATTACAAAAAAAACTATTTTGGCTTCACTCAATGGCAAATATTTGAATGATAATTTTATTTATTTTGTTAAAAATTATAATAAATGTGAGCTGCTGTACAGTGACCCTGATTTCTTTGAAGACGTAGTTCTCAAAACTACTTCATCAGCTTTGGAAGTGAGACTAAATTACAGTCTTTCACACATCTATCCATTGTCTGATGTATATAAATTTTGCATGGAAAATTATCAGGCTGACAGGGAAAAACTTGTTTTATTGTTAAAAAAGCTGGTAGCAGCAAATCCTTTTTTTGTTATAACTGTTGAGGATTCTGATGATACGTTGTTGCAGGAATTGATTGAAGCAGGAAAAAGTACCTTGTTGAAAATATTAACCACCAGACCTGAAATAATTGTATTTTTTCGCACGCACATCCTTTTTCAGTTCTTTAACAAAGTCAAAGCGGATGATGGTTTTAAAAATCAGGTTATAGATATTGTTTATCCGTATTTTCCTATCGAATACCTTTACTATTTTCCGAAAGAAATATTGATTAAACAAGACGCTATGGTTCTGGAATATGAACCGTTTAACGCTGGTGAAATCCATATTGTTAATAGAAAATTACGGCCTGTCAAAGCCGATCGTATAGTTGACTACATTGAACAATTTCCACACTTTTTGTGTCGTTTTGATGACAAGGCATATCTGGAGAAGCATTGCATTGACCCAACGTTCCGGCAAAGACTTATCCATGTTCTGGCTTGCAGGATCATTGCAAACAAGCGGCAGTTCATGACCGAGTGGTCAGTTTGTGTGCCCCGACAAGTCATTGATGATACTCTGGCTTTTCTCAATAATCTGGCCCTTTTCTTTGAACTGGATGTCTCCGGCGCATTGGCAAAACCGATGAATCCTCTCAAATTTCAAGGGCATAATCCTTCAGCGCTCCCATTGGCGGTGGCTGCCCGGGCAGGGGGGCTTCATCCAGCGGATGTAGCCTCCAATCGACAGTTACAGGCGGAATTTGCTGGTGCCGGTAAAACAAAATTTCACCCGTTTTATCCTGATCAACAGCAACATACATTGTCGCTGTTTAAAGGAGAGGGATCAGTCGTCGGTGGTCGTACACTGGCAGTAGGCACAGTCAGTGGCAAGGCAGGCAATAACAAGCGAGTTGATTACTATAAATTCCAGCGATTTGGCGAGTCCGTCGCTACTCTGGCGCAAGAAGGAATAATGCATCAATTTATTGCCAGGATGCCCAATAACCGCTTTAAAAGCCAACTACCCCGTTTTGGTCAGTACCTCATCCTACTGGAAAAGGATCTTCCCAAGAGTGTCCGGGGATTCACGGACCGTTTGCAAGTGATTACTGTAAATGGTGAAAGAGCCTTTCGGGTCTATCACTTCAAAGCGACACAAAACTACGGTAAATACCAGGGCGACAGAATCGGTCGAACGATCATCCCGATAATAGGATATTTAGCTAT
>NZ_JAHHPO010000992.1 GCF_024606365.1 Endozoicomonas sp. ONNA2 | reverse complement strand
GACCAATTTATCGCAACCGCAGCAGGGCGGTCTATTCTCGGACAGCCTCCTGGTTTCAGGAAGTACATCTTATGTGAGCAGCCCCCTTAAACCTACCAGTAAATCGTAGCTTTTTGTTTAGCTGGCAGCTTTGTCGATGCTTCGTGGTATCTCAGGGAACTTAACGTTATCGGCATGGTCAAAAGATGGAACAAACGTAATTCTACTCTATGGTCAGACCCAACCGATGGCAAACTTTTACAACAACCTGTCACTGCTTCCATTTCGTCCTCCACAGGGTCACAAGCCTTCGTATGAAGCGTCAACCATGGCTGAAGTGATAGCCGATCTCGAGTCACATATGCCAAAAGAGCCACGAGGACCGCGGAAATTGGTAAATCTATGCAACCGGTCTATCAGAGCAACGGAAGACCAGGTCGTTATCTACAATAAAAGGTCACTATTACTGAAAAAAAAATTGTGTGATCGGGGAAACGAAGCCACGGCAGTAAGAGAACAAGCCTATTTTGCCAAACCATCACCACAAACGCTCTCTCATCTTCTCAAGCAGTTCCAGTCTACGTATTTGAAATTCTGGGAGCTACAGCGAGCCGCTGAGTTCAGACCAGAAGATATGCCAGAAAGTGTATTATCCATAGGGGATGAGATTGAACAGCTCGAAAATCACATGGTGGATTTTTTACTGAGCTGTTCGCCTTCAGATTCGAAACAGATTCAAGAACTTTTTTTAATGTGTCTATGGTTTGAAGGGGTAAAAGTTTCTAAAGATGAACAAGAATCGGCCAACTATGCAGCAATTTGCCGACTGATTTTATCATTTTTTGAAAATAACAAAATCAGCAATATACCAATCGAAAAAATTAACGAAAGATTCCGTTGCTGTGATCCCATCAATCAAATAATGGAACCTTATGACAAAGATTTACTGCCCGACGTCATCGTCTCCTGTATTACCCACTCATTAGTTTACTTACTTAATTTCAGAGAGACTGAAACCATCAAAGCCAACATAAAAGCATTCATTTACGAATCCGAATTATTTAAGACAGAGGACTGTACACTACAACCAAACCTTGAAAAAAAATTGACGATTTCAGGGATATGTGCTTCCGGACTCAATATACTTCATAAACTGAATTGCAATAAACCTGCTATTCTTCCTGATTCACACGGTATTCCTGATTTAAACCCGGATTCGTTATTATTTCACGCTCTCATGCTGAGTGAGTCCAATCAGATAGCCTATAACTCACCTGACATCAGCTTGTCTGCTGTAGAGCAACTTTTCCGTTTTCTCCAGATTCCCGAACTCAGAAAAAAACTGGTACCTTTGATAAAACAATATATGTCGTCAAATAAAGGACTGAAAAAATTGGTAGCTGTTTGTAGTTTTCTGCTCAATCAAGATACATTACACCTCATCAATATCCCCAATAAAGACATCAGGCTCTATTTATCTGCCGTTTTTTACTGCCTTAAAAATGAACCTGAAAAAGCAGAAAGTGAGCTGTTAAAATCCCGGATTCCCCAAGCCCATTGGTTGCTCAGCAAGATATATGGGCAAGGCAACCGGTTAGAAGAAGCCATCCAACATGCCAGAATAGCCTTGAAACAAGGTGTTAACGCGGCCAATTTACCACTGGCTTTACTGCTGATCAAAAACAGCAAAAATGAGATGGTTGCAACAGAGGAAGTGTTACATTGTTTGAAGATGGCCATAAAGCACTACGATTTTATCAACGCGAAGGAAATATCATTTTATATCCAGGGAATTATCGATGAGCTGGAACTTTTTGAAATAAAACCCGCGGCTCTGGAAGCCGCACCTGGCAAAAAAAAGAAATCCACAAGACAACGGCACCGTTCAGGCCCAACCGGAAAAAAACAAACCAGAAAAATACAAGAAAAATATTCACTTCAAGATTCAATGTTAAACACAGACCTGCATGGACAAAAACAGAGTCCTGACTTTTCTGAAGATCAAGGTTCTGCCAGCGCAAGTGAGGTGTGCGGTGCAAGCATCGCAGAAACATCCACTCAAGCAAAAAGCATTAAATCAATCCATCGAACTCGTCTGTCCTACATCAGCCTCTGCGTTACCCATTTTTTACACAACAACGACTTTGATCAGGCTCGAGCCGTATTAAACCAATTCTGTCAGGATACTCAGCTCACAATACAACAGGCAAGTTTCGCTCACATGGATTTATGGAGCCTCAGAGTTATGGCAAAAGGGTCAGAACATCTTGAAGCCTGCAATGCATCTGCCAGACAAGAACAAAAGCCTTTTGCGTTAAACATACTTTGCCAATCCGGTAAAGCGCTCACCGATTACGGCCTGGACCGGAAGGATTGCGAAACAATTTTTTTATCAGACGACACTCCAAAAGACCAATTTGCTATTCGAAACCTGATAATTGATAAAGCATTGGGATGGCTGTGCTGCCTTCACCCCAAGGATCAGAACCTGGCCGAGTACAAGGCTCAGTGGCTAGGTCAGCCATCAGCAACCGCCAGAGGTCATTTAGCCGAATTCGAACACAGCTTGACACTGACATTTGTCACCGGTTCTTTTTTATCCCTTCTTGGCCACGTACACAGTGATATGGCATTAGATTGTGATGATCAAAAAAAGAGGCTCAAGCAAAAATCGGGGGAATTCTATAGCACCGCGAATGAATTTAATAAATGGAGAATTTGCTTAAAAGACAACCCGACGTTACTTCATCGTATCGCAAAAAAAACGCCATTAGGGGATATTCAAAGACTGAAAAAAAACAACCCGACAATATCCGCGGCAACACTTTGCAATAGCGCCAAAGATGAGGTGGAATCACTCCCACCCCCATCCTGAGATCACTGTTGTGCAGGGGCAGACTTGAGCTGAACAGAGGGCTTCACAGCGGTGATAAACATCACCTGGCCATTCTGGATAACTTCTGCCAACAGCTCATAGTTGCTGCTCGGGTTCACCAGTTCGGGCGCATAATTGACCATATAATCCACCACGTCCACATTCCTGCCTACCTGGATTCGCTCAATACCGATGATGCCTGCCGGGTCATCCGGCATGGCGCTATCCTGCAGCACCACAATAATTTCAGAACCCGGTGCAAAAGTACCTTCAGTAGCAGCGATCTGACCACTGACATTGGCTGATTCCGCAGCGTAGGTCAGTTTCTGGTCACCGCTGGTATTATTCAATATCAGTCCATTCTCTTTTATGTCGATATTGTCCAATTTGGGGAATGTTGCCAGATACTCTGCCTCCTTGGTCATAAACGGTGCCGGACAGGCTGCCCTGGTGCCGCCCATTGGAGTAAAGATAATTTGATTGTTGGCCACCTGATAACTGCCAAAGTAGCGATTACACTGGGCCTGGCCACCAATACGTCCATCCTGGGCAGTCGCAGGCCGAAGCTCCATGGTGACTCTTGGACCCGATGCTGCCAGACCGTTCATTGACGTCAGTACCCAAGTCTTGTTCTCAACCAACCGGGGGTCAACACTGGTCAGCTTGTGGGAGCTGCAGCCAAACAGAACAGCACCTGTAACCAAAACAATACAGTGGATCAACCTTTTCATGTCATACTCCAGCGACGGGAATAAGAGATAAACCTGAAGGCTGTCGGACTTAAGCATCTTTAGCGAGGATCAACTTAAGTTCAAAAACCTTCTGCGGGAAAGCCATCAGCGATAGCCTGTAGAGGGTGACTGCCCGGGACAGTGGCCTGACCTTTGCAAAAAATGACCCTTTGATCAGCCAGCAAATCAGAAGCTGATAGAGATAAAGTAGTCGATCATCAGGTAGTGCCGCCATTCTAATTTATGACTCCGGGACTTTGTCCGAACATCGAGGGCCCTGCGTGCACCGGTATCAATCCCTTGTGCATTCAGGAACAAGATTCAGTATGATCAGAGCCACTGACACAGAGCAAACCCGCGCTATATGGTTTTGAAATCCACACCAGGAAATAAACTTGCCAGCCACTACAGCCTGGCTGAAGAGATAGCCAACAGTATTACTCATGGACTGGGAGCCCTGTTAAGTGTCGCCGGCATGACGCTGCTGGTCACCTTTGCCGCCCATCAGGCTGATGTATGGCGGGTGGTCAGTTTCAGCATCTACGGCACCACCCTGGTCCTGCTGTTTCTGGCCTCCACGCTTTACCATAGCTTTCAGCATCCGGAAACCAAAAACGTCTTCAAAATACTGGATCACTGCTCCATCTACCTGCTGATTGCCGGAACCTACACGCCTTTTCTTCTGGTCAGCATGAGAAGCGTCACGGGCTGGATTCTGTTTGCCGTGATTTGGAGCCTGGCCGTATTGGGCATTATTTTCAAAGTTGTCTTTGGGCCAAGATACAAAAAACTATCAGTCAGCACTTACATTGTTATGGGCTGGCTGGTACTGGTTGCCTCCGGGGAGCTGGCAGAGAACTTGTCAACCGGCGGGATATACTGGCTGGTTGCCGGAGGATTCCTTTACACCTTTGGCGTGATCTTTTATTTATGGAAAAAGCTGCCCTTTAATCACGCGATCTGGCATGTCTTTGTATTAGGTGGCTCAGCCTGCCACTTCTTTTCAGTTTTACTTCATGTATTACCGCCAGCTTGAAGAAAAATATTTTCCCGCTTCTCTGGAAACTATTTGGCGATTACACAGTCAAAATAAAAAATATTTGGTAAAGGATAAATTATGCACTCCTTGAATGAGAACCCATCAGGTTATATTGATGCGAGAAGGGACATTGCTCTAAAAGAAAAAGTTTTAAAAGAAGAAGCTTTAAAAAAAGAAGTGATTTCTTCAGGTAAAGAAACAACAGATTCCAGTGGCCACCGGGTTAAACAGGTTCCACCAATATCCCCTGCCTTGAAACAAGATACATCTTCTGATGGACAAAAATCATCTCATGACACAGTCAGGCTACTCAATTCCGGGCTTGCCATTAGCCTGGTTAATTCCGGCGAGTTTTCTGGCGAACCTGACTCAAAAATGCCCGTACTGACCCCACCAGACCAGCATACGCAGCCTGATCCCCCCTGTGGCGGGCTTGGCAAACCCTTTTATAAAGCCAATCCGGAACTTAAGCGTAAACTGTTAAAATTGGCTGGCATCCCCGATTCTATACACCAGAGACAATACCCCAGACTGGGTGCTTGCGACACCGTTTGTGTTGGCAAGAAGGCAAGACGTGAAAAACTCAAAGAAACTGTTGAAGAAATTATTTCTGAATATTCCCTGCTCACAGATACGAAGTTTGAAAATCATATTAAATCGCAATTTCTGAATAAATCACCAGATCTGATACAGGAAGTTTTTTCTAACCGTGAACATTTTATGTGGAATAATCCCGGTGCCCTTCTGGAACTTGTTGGCCAGTATATTTTCCGGGATGACCCTGTTCTCAAAAATATTTCTTTTTCTGGGGAGCATGGTTTTATGCTCTCATTTCTTGACCATGAAATTTTAAAAGTGCATCAACCCATAGAAAATAAATCTAAAGGGGAGTCTCTGACATCCAAATCCATTGACATCAAATACACCCTTAATGAAAGACCCATCATTCAACAACAAGCAGCCAGAGGCTGTTCATATGCTACAGCAGCAATGCTCATACATCAGCATAACGGCAATTTTTCGGTTAGCGACTTGTTAACATCAAACATTTGTTCTGACAAATCTATATTAATGGCATTATCAAAAGCGGGTTTATCTCCATTTAAAAGCCGGTTTGCCAATATTGGAGGACTGACCCATGCAGTTAATCAACATGGGTCTGCAATAGTCCCAGTGGATTTGGAAAGTGGAATACACTTCGTTATTGTTGATGAGGTTAAAGACACTTCGGTTCTTGTTCGGGACCCATATCACGGTTGGGAAGTTGAGGTTCTCCGGGACGCATTTGAAACATACTGGAAAAAAGAAGCCATTCAGGTGAAAGAGCGGATGTTCGGGCTTTTGGTGTAGCCCGCAGATCTGTTAGCGTTTTCCGTTATTGTCTCGACGTGGACGACGATCACGACCAGTTTCCTGGCGACCATTTTCCTGGCGACCACGATCACTAAAACGTCGGCCCCGGCGCCCTGTTTGTGGCTCGTCACCCATCCACAGTTTTAACTCCATTGGCCGGTTGCGAATCCTGGCCCCTTTCAAGGCTTCGATGACGCTTTTGTCCATCCCTTCTGGCAGGTAGACTGACGAGCAGTTATCAAACAGACGGATATGGCCAATACTCTGCCCGGAAATTTTGCCTTCATTGGCAATGGCACCCACCAGGTCTCCCGGGTTGATTCCCTGTTCCCGACCGAGCTCTACCCGATAGCGCACCATGCCATCATTGTTGCGTTCACGGCCGCGCTCACCACGTCTTTCGCCATCACGACGCCTTTCGCCACGGTCAGTTCGATCACGACCTTCACGACGGTGCTGCTCGGGTTCTTTGGCATCCGGGAATGGGCGCTCCTTCTGGGCCATAAAGCAGAGCGCTGCTGACATATCTTCATAACTCAGGGCATTTTCCTGCTCAAGCTCGACAACAATCTTACGGAACACATCCAGCTCTTCGCCCATGTCCATCGCCTTGATGACATCGTCCTTGAACTGACGGATACGAATATCACGTACATCACTCATGGAAGGCAATCGCATGTTATCAATACGCTGTCGTGTAGCGCTTTCGATGGCACGAAGCATCCTGCGCTCTCGATGGGTGGCAAACAGGATAGCAGTGCCCTCACGGCCGGCACGTCCCGTACGACCAATACGGTGCACGTAGGCTTCTGTATCGTAAGGGATATCGTAGTTCACCACGTGACTGATACGCTCAACATCAAGGCCTCTGGCCGCGACGTCGGTGGCAATGAGAATATCCAGGGATTTTTTCTTGAGACGATCAACCACTTTTTCACGCAGCGCCTGACTCATATCGCCATTGAGTGCCGCAGCGGCAAACCCCCGGGCTTCCAGTTTTTCGGCCAGCTCGACCGTGGCGGTTTTGGTACGCACGAATATAATCATGGCATCGAATGGTTCCACTTCCAGAATCCGCGTCAGGGCATCCAGCTTGTGGAAACCGCTGACCATACAGACTTTCTGGGTAATGGTGTCAACCGTTGCTGATTTGGCTTTAATCTCCACCGTGGCAGGCTCTTTCAGGTGAGTATCTGCAATTTTGCGAATCTGGTAAGGCATGGTGGCAGAGAACAGGGCTACCTGCCGGTCAGCGGGGGTCTGCTCCATGATCCATTCAATGTCATCCACGAAGCCCATGCGCAGCATTTCATCCGCCTCATCCAGAACAACGGTGTTCAGATTATCCAGTTTCAGGCTTGCGCGGCGCAGGTGGTCCATGATCCGACCCGGCGTACCGACAATCACATGGACTCCACGTTGCAGGCTGCGTAATTGGCCGCGCATATCCTGACCACCGTAAACGGGCAACACATGAAAACCTTTCATATGACGGGCATAGCGTTGAAAAGCTTCTGCCACCTGTAAAGCCAGCTCACGGGTTGGTGTTAACACCAGAACCTGAGGATCGCGCTGTTTCAAATCAATGGCTGACAGCAATGGCAGTGCAAATGCGGCTGTTTTACCCGTACCGGTCTGCGCCAGACCGAGAAGGTCACGACCTTCGAGCAGGTGAGGAATGCTTTGAGCCTGAATGGGTGACGGGCTTTCATAGCCGACATCCTGAACTGCCATGATTACTGCTTGCGACAGGGGCAGGTCCGCAAAAGTTATTGCCGTGCTGGTATCACTCATTGGATACTCCTAAATTTCATTCTTAGCCATAAAAATGCCGCCATCTCAAGGTCAAAGGCTGTCTGGTACGGATCAGACGGCATTTGATAATCCGGTAAACCGGCTCATGGCTGCCTGGTGCTGGCGACGTCTGGAGCAAACAGAAATAGGATGGCAGTAAACATTAACGAAGGTTACTCGAAAAAGTTGCAAGCCATGGACTTCCTGGTGCTGCTATCGGGAGTAATCGGTCTCGTGGGACATTCCCGAATCGCCTGTGAGGTCCACGACTGCGTTTGGAGAGGCTTGATCAACAAGCTTGGCCTGCATTGGCAGAGGCTTCCGGTGGCTGAAACCGATCGCTCAAAAGACGAGCAGATAATTCACTTTTCAACCGGATTATAATGCAGGAAACGAAGCGCCAGGACTTCCCAACAAACCCTCTGCGTCCATGAGAAGGATGTGCATAGGGTTACAAAACAGGCCATTCTAGCGTAATTTACAGGCTGTGAATACTGTTTTATCCAGCAAGGCCCGGGGTCAACATCTGCGGCGCATTATTTATCACCTTTTCTTATCACCTTTTCAGGGCAGCATTCGGCCCCGGGCACTGACATACAATTGGTACCACTGTTCTCGATTCAATTTGATGCGTTCCACCTCTGCACATGCCTTGATCCGCCGGGCATTTGTGGTTCCGATCACCGGCTGGATACCTGCAGGATGGCGCATCAGCCAGGCCAATACAATAGCCTCTCTGGAAACCCCCAGTGCCTGTGAAAACCCGCTGACCAAGTCGGCTGTCGCCCGAATAGCGTCAGACTCACCCTGGACATCTTTGCCGCAGAACAAACCATTACTCAGGCAGCCCCAGGCCTGAAGCTGAATATTGTGGCTACGACAATATTCAACGGTGCCGGGGGTAAAACTGACCGCCTGCCCCTGATTGACCAGCACCCCTTCATCCAGCCAGTCCAGGTGGGTCAGGCTCATCTGCAACTGGTTGACCACAATAGGCTGATGAAGGAAGGACTGAAGGTATTGAATCTGGTGGCCATTCATATTCGACACACCAAAATGGTTTACTTTTCCGGCTTTGTGCAGCTGATAAAATGCTTCGGCAACCTCCTCTGGCGCCATCAGCGGATCCGGTCTGTGCAGTAGCAGGAGATCTAAATAGTCGGTATGCAAACGGGCGAGACTGTTTTCCACACTGTGAACAATCCAGTCTCTGGAAAAATCATAGCGATTGGGAACCTGTCCTTCGGCAAAGCGAATGCCACACTTGCCTTGCAGGTATATTTTTTCCCGCAACCCGGGTCTTTGGACCAAAACCTCGCCAAATACCTGTTCAGCCTTGCCACGGGTGTAGATATCGGCGTGGTCAAAGAAGTTTATGCCGCTGTGCAGCGCACTATCCAGAAACTGATGCGCCTGCATCCTGTGATCTTTTGACACCGGGCTATTGTCCCAGTCGCCACCCAAACCCATACAGCCTGCGACAATCCTGCTGGCTTCAGGTAGAAAAGTAGACAGGGGAATTCGGTTCATAAGACTCGGACCCAATTATACGTCAGGGTGATGATTAGTAATAAGTAGCTGGCCTTATGGAATCGAATATTTCTGGCTACCTGGGCAGGTACTGTGCAAGGCACAACGGAGGGAGCATAGCCGTAGCTATGTGACC
>NZ_JAHHPO010000991.1 GCF_024606365.1 Endozoicomonas sp. ONNA2 | reverse complement strand
ATAGCTAAATATCCTATTATCGGGATGATCGTTCGACCGATTCTGTCGCCCTGACACGAAGGTCAAAAAGAAAGATTAAAGAAAGCTTTTCCTTTGTGTTCTTCGTGTCCTTCGTGGTTCAGTCTTATAAAAATCTTACAGCCTGCTAATAAACCTGAAAAAGTTAAAAACGATTTTTCAGAAGGAAATAAAAAAACAACGGAATGCCCAGTACATAACGGCCAAACAACCGCTTGGGCTCAAGCGCCAGTCGGTATAACCATTCCAGGCCCAAACTGCGAAACAGCCTGGGGGCACGGCTCACCCTTCCAGCACTGAAATCGATAATGGCACCACCACAGACAATCAAAACAGGCCCGGTCAAATGCGCCATTAAACTATGGGCTACCCGCTCCTGTTTGGGCATGCCCATGGCCAGAATAATTAGGCGAGGCTTATCACTATGGCCTTGCTGCTGAACCAGGTCGAGATAGATCTTGTCATCCTTGAAACCATCCAGCTGATGGCAGGGTTTGCCTTTTAGCAAGGTTTTGGCTCCCCGGCTTAACCAAGGCTCTTGTGTGCCAAGTACAAAGACTTCAGCATCAGAATGTTTAGCCAGGTAGTGCTTACAAAGTCTGGGAATCAGATCCGTACCATTGAGATTTGCACCGGGGTAACACTGATTCAGCTTGCAGGCGATTTTAATACCGCCACCATCCCTTAACCGATAGGTTAATTGAGCAAAAGCATCAAAAACCGGCTTGTCTTTCTCCATCAGGTTATAAGCATGCTGATTAACAAAACCAAGGGATACAGGCTTTTTTGTGGCACATATCTCCTGGATAAAACCGGGCACTTCAGACTCCGGCAACAGATCCAGCGTGCGGATAAGGGGGTCGGCAACATCGTTATTATTGATAAACATTCAGGTATTTTACAGCAACAGAAGGCCAGGCAAATTGCCCGGCATAATTTTGTGCAGCTTGGCCCTGTGATTCTGACCATTGCGTCGTTAAAATGTGAATAGCCTGCTCAATGCTATTTTTGTCCAACGTAAACTGTGCGCCCACACCGCTCTCTTCAACAAACCGTTTGAAAGATGGTGGTTCAGCTGACAACAGTGGAACCAGGCCATAAGCCATCAGCTCAACAATACTCAAGCCAAAGCCCTCATAGGATGAAGCACTGATGGTAAAGCGTGCAGAAGCCACATGATGCAATATTTCCTGGTCACTAATATCGGTCAGTAGCTGAACCCGCTCTAAACACCCCAGCTCAGCGATTTTGCTAAGGATTGAAGCAATATCACCAGTTTTAGATCGGCCAATAATTTTCAAACGGACATCAGAATGATCAACACCGGCAAAAAGTTCAACCAGCTCAACAAGGCGTTTATTTTCTGAAAACCGGCCAAAATATATAAAGTCATTAATCTTCTGAATGTTTAGAGCTTTACCAAGCTTTTGGAAACCAACACCATTTTCAATAAGTGATACATTGCGGTTAAGATCCTTAAAGAGCGCATAGTCATTAATGCTACAACAGGTTACTGCATCAAACTGAGAAAGGGAAAATGGAGTAATATATTTAAAAAAAAGCTTTTTCATACCTGCCTGTTTATTGGTATGAAAAAAACCACCATGGGTGGTTAATACAAGCCTAGGTCTTAGCCTACCAAGCCGTTTCTGTAGTGACAGATACTCCACCAAAAAATCTACTGCATGCACATGCACCAGATCGAAACGGTTTAATTCATTAATGGGTAACCAGCAAATAGGATAACGTTTTGAGCCATACCAAGGGTAGCGCTGGACGTGAATTCCAGACTCAACACTAACTGCAGGTAGCTGTTTATTGGCTTGAAAGTCACTATTGGTGGTAAAAACTTTAACGTTATGCCCCAGCTTGATTTGTTCGGTAGCAAGATTAAATACTACATCTTCCAAGCCACCAATACTAGGCAAAAACTGCCGAACTACATGGACAATTTTCATTGTAGATTATTGAATATAATAAAATAGTTATTTAATTAAACTTTACATTCTTGTTGATTACTGCAGTATTGCAATACTCTTTTCTTTAATACCAAATACATCGAAAAATAAACTAAAATGAGTGTATTGAGCATGCCTCTAACACCATAAAAATTAGAAAGTAAAAAAAAGAATAAGAGTGAGTAGCCAGCAGCTCTTAATAAATCTTTATCCATTGAATCAATATTAAGCATTATTGAAATCAGG
>NZ_JAHHPO010000990.1 GCF_024606365.1 Endozoicomonas sp. ONNA2 | reverse complement strand
TCTGTGGCAACCCTCTGGTTACAGAGGTTATGCATTTATTATACGAATTCAGGCAATTTGAAACTGCCTGTAATGTTAAAAACTATATAAGGTGAATTTTATGAAAACGATACTGGTAGCTGTCACGCTGATACTATCAATAGCATCGAGCTATGTGCAAGCTGTAGCACTTGTCAATCAAAATACAAATTATGGCTTCCACTTTCCCTCAGTCAGAGCCGGCGGTGGTTACTTGCAGGTCAATAGCCCAACGGACTTTAATGCCAACGGACAAAACGGCGATACCGCTTTTATATCGGAGTTTATTGTTCCATTTGGTCCTAACGGCACGTTGGGCTTTACTTTCTCAGTCGACATAGGAGGCTTGCAATATCGTTTGGGCGTTAGTGAAAGCCAGACTATTGTCTTGAATCCGGCAACAGGCCCCATTACACAAAATGAAATTTGGGGGCAATTAGGACACATACAAAGCCCTACCCATGAAGGCAGGTTAGCAGCTGATTTCTCAGTACTGAAATCGGCGCGATTCCCCAACTTTTACTTATCAGCAAGTCATACCGGCACGCTTTTATTACTCAACGGAGACGACCCTAATTTCAGGCGGCAGCGTCCAGAATCCAGAGTTGATATCGTCAGACAGTAAATGTCGGAGAAACATAACTGTGACGGATAGGCTCTGCCACAGTTATGTGCGAACAAGATGTGGTCAGGCCAACAGTAAACGCAAAGTACGAAGGTAAAAAGCAGCCTGCGAGAACACGCCAAACACAATAAGTAGGTGATAGTTTGCTTTCATATAAACTGACTATACGAATGATCAATATTTTAATCATAACTAATCTTCTAAAAATAATATCAAGGAATAAAAAGCGATATCCTGAATTCAGGATATTCTATTTTCCCGGGTAGGTGATTAATAATGGAATGGATGCGAGATTTCCTGATTTAGGAACTGCTCAAACGTCAATTTAATATATCATCCTAATCAACTAAAGTTCACTTCGCTGGAAGCTAGTGTAAATTCAATGGTAATCAGGAAAATTGTTAGCTAGTTCTCGTCCAAAAACGCATCAGGCAATCATAATTTGACTGTACGTATG
>NZ_JAHHPO010000989.1 GCF_024606365.1 Endozoicomonas sp. ONNA2 | reverse complement strand
AGCGACAAAGTCCTGCGCGAGATTCGGGGCAGTTTATGAAATATCCGGGTTAGTTTATTGTGGCAATTCAGAATGAACTTTTGGGGAAAAATCAAGTCTACTACTGTGCTCATGCTCTGTGTGCTGCCATTCTGGCAGAAATCGTGGGGCGGAATTTACCAATATACAGAGGATACGAGCCAGATGACTATCGCTAATACCCCGGCACCGGTGACAACACAGCCACTGCCCCCCCCTGTTTTCGCGCTACACATTAGATTATGAGCGAATTAAACAAGATCGCTGTAAGTGTTTCTGCGCTACCATTGTCTGTGGTGGTTTGGGTGGTGGTTTAGGTGGTTTTTTTGCTAAGTTGGGTGTAACTGCGATCACCAACCCTATCGCTGGTATCTTCATCGGCGCACCGATTAGCTGTTGCGCAGGTTGCGGCTTTGTAGCTCTCTTTTCCAGTAACAAATGCAAATACATCAAGCATCGAGATGTCACCGCCTGTACCGAACTACCCCGCCGTCTTGTCGGTGTTGCCGGTGGGCAGCAAAAGAGCCTGGAGCTACCATCGGCACCACCTCCATCGTACCAGGAAACGGGTCATGGCCACGTAGCTACTGTCCATTCCCAGCCCAAAGTTCGCTCCCAGGCACCCATGCATTCTTCTTCTCTATTGCCGGGCGTCGATTCGTTAAGCACCATTCACCCGACCACACATGCTACTTCTGAAATCATGCGTGGTATCAGTGAAGGGTCATACTCGAAGGTAGCGTCTGGTTCCTACAGACTGGCTTCATTGGGCTCAACCTCTCTGAATTCACCGGGCTTTAGCTCTGGCGGTGGCTTTGGTGACGATTGGTGACGAGTAGACGCTCTTGCCAGTTTCTGATTTTGCTTCGAATCATTTCGCCCTGTATAAAATGGCCTGCCCGGCATCAGACTCAGAAGGCAGATTGGGTGTACAAAGAACCCTGGCAATCCATCACGTTGATCAACGTGCGGGCAACGGTCTCAGTCTGACTTCTGGTCATACCCGGATATATTGGCAATGAAAGACAGTGCTCGGATAACTGCCCACAGACAGGTAATGCATGTTCTACGGCTATTCCTGCCAATGCCCTTTGTTTATTTAACGGCAAAGGATAATAGATAGCGCTGGCGATGCCTTTTTCGGCAAGACGCTTCTTGACCATATCCCGACCAGAAGGCAAGACCACTGTAAACTGATGAAAGATATGTTCGTGATGGTGTTGAGGAAAAAGTACTTCACTACCGCTCAAGAACTCCCGATACCACTGTGCTACCTGTTGCCTTTGTGCATTAAACGCCTCTATGTGCTGCAGTTTGACTCTTAACAGGGCGGCCTGAATTTCATCCAGACGACTGTTATAGCCCGGGCAGTCATGGTGGTACTGGCTTGAACTGCCATGATTTCGTAGCTTTCGTACCATTTCGGCTGCTTTCAATTGGTTGGTAATCACCAGACCACCATCACCAAATCCACCAAGGTTTTTACTGGGAAAAAAACTGAACGCACCGAGCAGTCCAAAATTACCGGTTTTGCGGGAATGATATGAAGCACCAAACGACTGCGCACAATCTTCCAGCAGAATTAAGCCATGGCGATCACAGACCGCCTGAATCTCCGATAGCGCGGCAGGCAAACCAAAAAGATGGACAAGCAGCACCGCCCGGCAACGGGAAGTAATGCTTCCCTCCAGCTCAACCGGGTCAATATTGAATGTCTCTGAGTCTATATCCACCAGAACGGGCGTTGCTCCTGACTGCATAATGGCTTCGGCTGTGGCAAAAAAGGTAAAGCCCGTGGTTAATACCTCATCCCCTGGCCCGATACCGGCGGCCTGAAGCGCAAGAATAAGCGCATCGGTACCATTGGCACAGCTGATGGCGTACCTGGCGCCGAGGTAATCAGCGGCTTCCTGCTCAAAAAATGCTACTTCTTTCCCCATGATAAAACGACCACTGCGTAATACTTTCAGTGCCTTTTTTTCTAACTGCGCCTGTATTGGCCGATGCCAGGCCTGCACATCCACCATGGGTATAGTGTTGATACTTTTTTGATTCATGCTTTTTTGATTCATGCTTTTTTGATTCATGGTGCCCCCTGAATAAATCATTTTTCTCGTAATGGTTGAATTCTCGCGGAATACTTCACCCATAGCTCGAAGAGCTTGGGTGGAGATGGTCGGGCCGCGCAGGTCGGGCCGCGCAGGTGAGGCGGCCATCCGCCTGGTGGTGGGAGGATGTCAACCTTTGCCTGGAGCGCAACGTTGGCTGTCAGAGGCTTATCCCCGTTTTTGCAATAATCTCTGCGATTCTGTTCGCCGCCTGCAACGCATCTCTGCCGTCTTCACCACTGACCTTTGGAGGGCTTGATGCGGCAACACTTAAAAGAAAGTCTTCAATCTCCAGACTGAGGGCATCACTGCCCTGGTAACTCTGCTCCTGACATTCAATGGCTGGAATACCCGGATGCAACTCCCCTTCGCCTTGAAAGAAATGGCTGACTTTCAGCGCCTGGAAATCAACACAGATACAGGCACGTTTCTGGAAAATCCGCATCTTTCTTTTGCTTTTCTGGCTGATGCGGCTGGCAGTTACATTGGCAACACAGCCATTGGCAAATGACAAACGGGCCTGGGCAATATCAAGGGTTTCTGACAAGACCGCGCTGCCATTGGCCGCAATATCCACGATCGGGGAGTTGACCATATTTAAAATAATGTCCAGGTCATGAATCATCAGATCCATAATCACATTGATGTCCATGGAGCGTGGTTTAAAGCTGGCCAGTCGGTGAGACTCGATAAACCGGGGCTGTTCAACCTTATCGGCAACGCTGCCCAGTGCCGCGTTGTACCGCTCCAGAAAGCCAACCTGGAGGATGAGCTGTTGCTCCCTGGCCAGCTTAATCATCTCTTCAGCCTGGGATAAGTTACTGGCAATGGGCTTTTCCACCAGCACATGCACACCAGAGCTGAGAAAGTCACTGGCAATGGAGTGATGCATGACGGTAGGGACAACCACGCTGACGGCGTCAACCTGGCCAATCAGATCCCGGTAATCACTGAAATAGCGGGTATTGCAGTTGCTGGCGACCTGCTGGCCACAGGTCTCATTGATATCGGCAACGCCCACAAGATGGCTGGATGCCAGCCGGGCATACTTTTGGGCATGAAATTTACCGAGATAACCCGCCCCAATCACTCCCGTTCTTAGCATTTTTTGGCATCACTCTCTGACTGACAGGAATACCGCCATTCTGACATTGATCCGGATATGGAATTAGTTCAGTAAACGGTATCCCCTGATCAAAGTTGTGGATGAGTAGCAGTCGTAGGGAAATGATAGACAGAAATTGCAGTTATGCCAGGGAAGGAAAAGGCAGCGGCTTGCGCTGCCTTCAAAGGATGCGTTGAGACAATCAGCTGCGCTTGCCGTACACGGACACTTCGGCAAATTTATGCCCACCGGCAGCGGTTTTGTAGTCCATCTCAATCTTGTTGATGATACGGTTGCCATCAAGCAAGCGGTATGGCAGAGAACGCTTGCCCTGTTGCAGACGCCTGTTGATGTGGATAGTCTGTGACTTACCGTTGCCATAAACGACTGTGATCTTTTTCATGAAAACAGGCGCCCTGTCGACTTTAAATGCAATGGTGTCGTACTTACCCTTGAAGCCGCTCACATGGATGACATCCTGCTCGCTTTGAAAAGAAACACGACGCTCACCAAGTTTCTTCCAGTCATCCGCCAGAACACCAAAGCTCAGCACGCTCATCAGTACCAGGGTCAGAAGCTTTTTCATGGTAATCCTTATCGACTCGTAAAAAATTGGAGTGCATATTAAGGAAACTGAAGCCATTGCCATAGTCAGTAAAAACCCTGAAAAACGACGAATTACTACTGTAAAAAGGGATTAAACACGTAGGCATCCAGCCTTTTGTAGCTATGTTTACTGATTCCACGTGGCCAGGTGCTTACTCAATCAAATTCCGAAAAAGATAAACTTCATAATAAAAAATGCCGCCAGCACCCACATACTGATGCTGACTTCACCAGTCCTGCCCGCCAGCCATTTTACCAGTGGATAGGCAATAAACCCGAGAGCAATACCGTTCGCGATGGAAAAACTCAACGGCATCATGATGGCGGTAATCAGTACCGGACCGGCTTCTGTCAGGTCATTCCAGTCAATGGTCGCCAGGCTTCCTGCCATCAGCACAGCGACATAAATCAGGGCGCCGGCGGTGGCATAGGCTGGCACCATGGCCGCCAGTGGCGAAAGGAACACGCAGAGCAGGAACAAAATACCCACCGTGACCGCTACCAGGCCGGTTCGTCCGCCTGCAGCGACACCTGAAGCACTTTCTACATAGGATGTTACCGTCGGTGTTCCCATCAGGGCACCAGCCCAGGAAGCGGTGCCATCGGTAATCATCGCCCGGTCCATGTTGTGCATTTTGCCATTGTCGTCAGCCAGGCCCGCTTTATCGCCAACAGCAATCAATGTTCCGGTGGTATCAAACAAATTCACAAACATGAACGCAACGATAACCCCCAGCATTTCCGGTTTCAGAGCACCCATGATATCCAGCTTGCCAACCACCGGTTCAAGGCTCGGTGGTGCCGAATATACTCCCTGGAAAGCGATATCGCCGGCCACAAGGCCTATGCCCGAGACCACCACAATATGGCGCTCAACACAGCGCCTTTAAAGCCACGGTAAGCCAGTCCCAGAATCAACAGCAGGCCCAGACAGGCCATCACCGGGCTGAACTGAGTAATATCACCGAGCGTGATAATAGTCCCCGGGCTGGCCACCACAATACCGGCATTTTTCAGACCAATCAGCGCCAGGAAAAGGCCAATGCCTGCGGTAATACCTACTCGCAGGCCCTGCGGAATGCTGTCAATAATCCACTGACGGATTTTGAACAGGCTCAGCAACATAAACCCGATCCCCCCCAAAAAACGGCACCCATCGTCTGTTCCCATGAGTAGCCCATGCCCAGTACAACGGCATAGGCAAAAAAAGCATTCAGGCCCATACCCGGCGCCAGGCCTACGGGCCAGTTGGCATACAGGCCAATAGCGATGGAACTCAAACCGGCGACAATACAGGTAGCCGTAAACAGGGCGCCTTTGTCCATTCCGGCATCGGCGAGCATACCCGGTATTACAAACACCACGTAACACATGGTAATAAAGGTGGTGAAACCGGCCAGCAACTCGGTTTTTACCGTTGTGTTATGTTCTTTGATTTTGAATAACCGATCGAGAAACACCGATTGCTCATGGGCCGAGGGCAGTGGTCTTGTATCCGCTCTATTCATGGAGGATTTAATCCTGTTGTTAAAAATTTTTAAGATCCCGGTCGTTAGTAGCTAGTTCTCGTCCAAAAACGCATCAGGCAATCATAATTTGACTGTACGTATG
>NZ_JAHHPO010000988.1 GCF_024606365.1 Endozoicomonas sp. ONNA2 | reverse complement strand
ATAGTACCAGCCCAAGTAGCCAGAAATATTCGATTCCATATGGCCAGCTACTTAATGCTCTGAATACATTAGCGGCGTGCTTAACTTGACTCTGCATAAGCAGCAGGCAGAATATTTCAGAGAATTCGTTGGTTTATTTGTTAAGTACTATACCTAAATAGAATAACTTGTTTTTCTAATTCCCGGGGAAGCATTATATGAACGAATCTTTGTTCAGCTCGTCTGATGCCCGTGCAATGGCCATTGTGGGGGATTATATGGCGCGGGGAGGGAATCTTGCTAAAGCCAGTAATATCAGTGAGGAGGCGCTGGAAGGTCTCTATGAACTGGCGTATCTGAAATATAATCATGGCCAGTACGAAAAGTCCGCTCGTTTATTTCAATTTCTCTGTCTCTATGATCAGTGGAATCCCCGATTTTTCACTGGCCTTGGTGCCTGCCAGCAAATGGTAAATCTTTATGGTGAGGCAATTGATACCTATCTCTACGCAACTTCTCTTGATGCCAATGATCCACATCCAATGATTTATGTGGGTGATTGTTATGTCGCCCTGGGGCAGCATCAAAAAGCGAGGCTTGCGTATCAGGCGGCTGTTTTGATGGCCAGGGAATCGGGCATAAGTTGTCCTGAGTTAAGCCGGGTAGAAAAAATGATTAATGAGTTTTGATGGCAGTGAAAGGAGTGCGGTTATGAGTGAGGTATCAGGATCAGGGGATTTTCAGTCCGGACGACTGGAGCCCGAGTCGGCAGATTTTCCGGCAGATCAGCCAGTCAAAGAGGCGGTTGACAAAGTGACTTCCGGTTACGATAAGACTACTTATGTTGTAAAAAATCAGACTGCCGGGGGTGAAGATCTCTCCGCCGTACCCGCGATACCCGTTCCAACACTGCAACCGGCTCTTCCCGGTGCAACGGTTGCTTCATCTGAAGATATCAGTAGACTTTTGGAAAAAGCTCTGGTCATCAGCGACTCTCTGGGGCAAAAGGCGTCGGGAGAAACTGTCGAGCCTTTGCCCGCTAGCTCATCAGAGGCAGTGGCAGAGGATGCACCGGGGCAGCCATCACGGGAGTACTCAACGGTTTCTGCAGCTACACCACTACAGGAGATGACAAAGGGGCAATCTGCACCGCCAGATGCCACGGATACAGCCCAAGTGCCGGGCGTCTATGAAAGCAATATCAGGCAGCTGACAAAGACCATCGAGCAAGCATCCAGTGCAGGATCATCAGCACCTCTACAGGTATTGAGCGTTGTTGCTAATGTGTCCCCATCTGTTGCACATAGCGGCTCATTAGCGGTGCAAAGGGCTATTGATGATATTGTTTCGATCAATCGTAACAGTGGGCAGTCAACTGTCCATGGCGCACAGGGTGTCCAGCAGAACAGTGCAGATATTTATGGAATGCCGGAGCATGTGCGGTTAAGTCTATTGTCCCAGAGGCTGGGCATTGATCTGCTGCCATTAATCAGGACTCACGAAGCGTTTCTTGAGGGCATTCTGGCTACCCAAAGGGGAATACTGCTTGCTATTGAAGCCATGGCCAACGCTGAATTTTTCGAGCGTTTGAAAGAGCGATTACGAGAAGAACAGATCAAAGAAGATCAGGTGAAAGAAGACCAGCACAAAGAAGTGGTGGACAAACTGAAGCAGGCCATCGCTGCACTGAAAGCCGGTGAGCCGAAAGCGGCTGCTGAAGTGCTGAACTCTGCAAGCCTGATTACTACCGCTATTGAACAGATTGTTGATCGCTATATATCCGATGAAACCCCCGATCGTCTCAGGCAGCATTTGCAAGAGCACCTTATTCAGGTTCTCGATAGTGTCACCCGACAGGGCTCGTACCAGGATATGATGAATAAACGTCTGGAGCTTCTGCAATCCGCAAAAAAAGTCTAAGTTGTTGTTCACACATCAGTTTTCCGATCAAAGTAACCATATTGGCTCCTTGCCCACCCCATTCATCCACAGGGGGCGCTACAGCTGTCTTAACAGTCAGATGAAAAATTAAAATGTTTCATCATTGAACTTTTTTCTAAAAATTGCCTATATTGATCCGTTATTGAATTCAGGAATAATCTTATGGACGGTTCTTTATTATCCCAGGGCGATAGAATCGGCCTTACGATCGTTCCAATCAAGGCTAATTTAAAC
>NZ_JAHHPO010000987.1 GCF_024606365.1 Endozoicomonas sp. ONNA2 | reverse complement strand
ATCCTGCCCTTTGCCACCACCAAACCTGCGTCGATGCCCTGCCTTGCCACGGACAAAATCAACGACAATCGGCTTCTCTTTCGATCCTGCTCGCTGAACCGCCAGCGCTCCGGATGCATCAAAAACCACCAGAGTTCCTTCGTCAATATCTTGAAGTCTGTGATTCAAGCCGGTATTCAGAAGTGCGGCAAGGTTTTCGAGCAAAGCCTGAATGGCAGGGTGAGTTGAAGCAAGAATAACTGGCTGGGTAGACATTGGTGCAGAAGAAATGAGCATGGGGGGACAGAATCTAACACCTCCAGAGCGACCGTTGCAATGTATGCACCTCAACGATATCTGCCGGGAACCGGTTCAAGCTTACTTTGCCCCGGGTTTTTATCGCTATTACGGGCAGCAATAATGGACTTCGTATAGCCTTTGCCGTGAAAAATAGTCTGCTTAACCATTTTTCATCCTTGAGGGTGGCGCAAAATATTTTCACTTGCCATGGGCATTTGTTGCTATGTTGCGCAGCATCACTCTCATCAACCTGATGACTGGGGGTGCGACTGTGTTGCACAGTGATAGCCGGTCAATAAAAACTGCAAAGGCAAGGAAGAGTACACTCATCCTTGCCATTTAACTATCAGAGCATCGATATGATGGACCTGAACACGGATCCTGAGAGCCCTGCATAGTCCGTTAGAAAGAAGCCAAAGCCCCAATTGATAATTGCACTCACGGAAGACCTCCAATTAATGAAAACATGTGATGCAAACTGGCATCACCCGCAAGTAGACCAGAGAAATTCTATTTTGTTCACTGCAACATAAGAATTATTTTACATCCACCAGCAAAAAAACGCTGCCTGACGTGTAATTGCATCAATAAGGATACCCATGATCTGGCTGGAAATGATGCACAAAAACCATTGTCGGGCTGAAAGTGCTGATGATCCTGATTCGGCAGTACGGATTGCCCTGAGCGTCATTATCGACAACTTGTCCTGTGAATGCCCGCTTTGACAAGCATGCCCGCTTTAACAAGCATAAAAGTGCCGTAGCTGCTATTGTCTGAAGACTGGGTAATCAGTAAATAATACCAATCCCACCTTCTGAATATGAACTGTGCAGCCATTTAGAACAGCGGGATTTTCGTTGGAATTCCTCGCAATACCCGAGGGCACAAGTAGCTTTGATTACTCGTCATCCCAGGGCGATAGAATCGGCCTTACGATCGTTCCAATCAAGGCTAATTTAAAC
>NZ_JAHHPO010000986.1 GCF_024606365.1 Endozoicomonas sp. ONNA2 | reverse complement strand
GTAGAGTGACTGAACACTTAGTCAGAAAATATGATTTCATTTGGTTAACTACTTATATAGACACCAATGTTTGTTGATTCAAATACTGCATGAACGACATGATACAGAGTGCTTTGGACGTTATGCCTATGCTGCAAAATCCACATAATTTCTTCATCCTGTTACTTCTTTACAGTATTTGTCGTATTTCAGAGAAAGGCTACCTTCCGCAATCTGGGGAGATACTGATTAATGAGCGAAAAACGGTTTAGTCGTTCTCAAAAATACAAAAGCCTACAACCTGTTGAAACGACTGATTGAGTTCCCGATTTCCGTTCACCCTGAGCTTGTCGAAGGGTCGTGCCACCGAACCTCGACAAGCTCAGTCCAGTCAGGCAATGAAAATAGGGAAGTTATTTCCAGACAGCTCCTTACTGTTGATGACATTATTGAATGACCTGTTGTATACGACACAAGCAGTCGGCCAGAGTGCCGGTTTTTTTTGCCTGAATTCTTGACCTTTAAATCTCTGGGGATTATTGCTTCAGAGCCGGGAGAGGTTGAGGCACCGCTGGGACAGTTCAGCAAACATAAAGCCGTTGCCATCTGTCTGCTACCAGACCTGCCAAAACCGGTGTTTCATCATCTGATCACGGCTTCGGATCTGCCTGTATTGACCGAGGGAGCCAATACCACATCCTTTCTTTTGCAAGCAGGTCATCCCTATTTGTCTACTCTGCCTGATGGTGAAACCCCGATTCCACAGGATGTGCAGGTCGTCCCCATAGCTAAGGATTCGGGAGAATATTACCGACCACCCGCCAGATTTGGTGACATCTCTAATTTGCGAGATTTCCAGGAATTAACCTAAAGTAAACTATATATTTGCTTTTAGTTAATCTATGGTAGACTAATACAATGTTCAAGGTGATTTACTCAAAGCAGGCCATTAAAGCTCTGAGGAAAGTCTCAGAGCCTGACCGGTCGAGGATGCAAACGGCCATCAACAAGCTGCCAGGCGGTGATGTGAAGAAGTTGGTGGGTGAAACAGGCTATAGGCTGCGGGTTGAAGGCTGGCGCATTGTTTATGAGATTGAGCATGACAGGCTGATGATTGAGGTGATTAAAATCTCGCCACGAGGCAAGGTTTATAAGCATTAAAGATGGGGCGGCAATGCCCCCAAAGGTTTTGATGATGGTCGATATATTGAAGCATGAAGGGAAACCCGCTTTTGTGATTATGCCTTATGACGAATATCAGGCAATGATTGAAAAGCTGGAGGACCTGGAAGATTCTGACGCTATTCGGGAATTTCGGGCCGCGTTACGCCGTGGTGAGGAAGAGTTGATACCTGCTGAAGTGGTGGACAGGTTGTTGACTGACAACACTGTGAAGGTGTGGCGAGAGTACAGGGGCATGAGTCAAAAGGCCCTCTCTGAAAAAACCGGTATTTCCGAAGCCATGATCAGCCAGATTGAGAGTGGCAAGAAGCAAGGGTCATTGAAAACAAACGCTAAAATTGCACAGGCATTGAATCTTACTGTTGATGACATTATTGAATGACCTGTTTTATGCGACAGCAGCCGGCCAGAGTGCCGGTTTTTTTGCCTGAATTCTTGACCTTTAAATCTCTGGGGATTATTGATTCAGAGCCGGGAGAGATTGAGGCACTGCTGGGTCACTTCAGCAACATAAGGCCGTTGCCATCGGTTTGTCAGGAGACCTGGCAAAAGCCGTGTTGCATCAAGTCTGATCATGAATTCAAGTTCGTGCCGCACAAATTCTTTTTGGCTGATATGGCTTCTAATTTTTTTGCACTGTACCTGGTGTTGCATACTACACTGGCACAGGCTACGTTTTTCTTCGCACTTATGGCTTATGTTTTTGGAAACTTTATCAAGTTTTTCAACAGATCGTGATTTGAAGAGGAGGTGGTTGTGTTCCAATGGGCGTCAGAGATGGTGTCAGGGCTGTTCGGTTCAAATCAACCTTGCGAGTCTGAAAACTGTCAAAATAAAAAGGAGTCGAGTCAGCTTGGTGGGCGTTCACTTGTTAAAACTTCGTGCCCAACACCTCACCATTATCACTTGGACTGTATTCCCGAAAATTTGTTCAGACTGGAGCAACTGAAACTGGAGGAACGGAAATGTTGCATTTGTGACCAGTCAGAACTGCAATTATTGCGCAATGGCAATGCCTTACCTATTGATGCCTGCATATCAGGTGATTTGTATGCCCTTGAGAAAATCTTGGGGCACAACCCTCAAATCATTAATCGTTATCCAGACCTTATTTGGAGTGCCGCCTATAATGGCAAGTCCGAGTGTTTGAAACTGATGCTGAACACAGGGCTGGATATCAATGCCCAAGATTCCCAGGGTCAAACTCCGCTTTTCCGAGCGGTCCTTTCTCGCAAATTAAGTGTCGTAAAGCTGCTGCTCGACGAAGGTGCGAATGCCAATCTCCCGTGCCTGAAAGAGCTGGAAGTCAATGTACGGGGCTTGGCAAAGCTGCTTGACAGAAATGCGGATATCAATGCCAAAACCATTGAAAAAAGATTAACGCCCCTGCAGATGGCTGCTTGTTTAGGTCACATAGATATTGTCGATGTGTTACTGGATGCTGATGACATCCAGGTTAATGACCGGGATGATGTGGGTGGTTTTACGGCTCTCCACCTTGCCGCCACCAACGACCGCGCAGAGATCGTCAAATTGTTAGTGGACGCTAAGGGTGTCAAGAAGGGTATCAAGGTCAATGAGAAGAATGACGATGGCTATACTGCTCTCTGCTTGGCTATATATTCATATTTACGCGACATAAAGACCGTTGAGGCGTTACTGACCTCTGATGATATTGATGTCAATGAGATAGATAACGAGGGTCGCACGGCTCTCCACTTAGCTGTCGCCAAAGGCTACAAAGAGATCGTCGACAAGTTACTGGAAGTTAAGGGTATCGATGCCAATAAGAAGGACAAAAATGGCGAGACGGCTCTTCACTACGCCGCCAAAAGTGACCATGCAGAGATCGTCAAATTGTTAGTGGGCGCTAAGGGTGTCAATAAAGGTATCAAGGTCAATGAGAAGAATTGCAATGGCGATACTGCTCTCTGCTTAGCTGCATTTTTAGGTCACTTAAAGACCGTCATGGCGTTACTGGCCTCTTATGATATTGATGTCAATGAGATAACTAACGACGGTCGCACGGCTCTCCACTTAGCTGCCGGCAAAGGCTACGTAACTGTTTGGTGATCCCATACAATGTTCGCGATTACCAGGAGCTGCAGCCAT
>NZ_JAHHPO010000985.1 GCF_024606365.1 Endozoicomonas sp. ONNA2 | reverse complement strand
CGACCGGCTTCCGAAGGTTTCAACGTCTTCTGAAGTTACGGATTCAGGTGATAATCTTCCATAAGAAAAAGATAAAATTCCCTGAGCCAGATCATATATGCCAAAGATTGATAACCAGGATATTGTGATTTCACAGAACACGAACGACACCACTGCGAAAACCAACCTCATTCGAACAAATAAAAAAACATTCAAACAGGAAACTATATGGACAAGAAGTTCACTTCTTATGGAATTATATAGCCAAAATAGAGTTTTGATTCTTCCGCGGATTACACCAAACTTGGCATTGATAAGTACCAGAAGGCTATCCGGGAATAGGCTGCCCTATGCGGCAACTGCTCCTGCGTTACTCCAGGAGGCTGTCCGAGAATAGCAGCCGTAGCGAGGATGGCAGAAAATTGAAGATAAAAATCCGCTTTTTTCGGCAAATAGCCCTTCTATTCCCCTCAAAATCAGAAATTTTTATCCTCAATTTCTTGCAATCCTCGCTACCGGGGCTGCTGGACGGGCGCTATTCTCGTACAGCCGTCTGATTCTTGATCAAACGTATCAATTGAAGACTTTCAAATATGTTCTTTTTATCGTTTTCCGAAAGATGCCTTGTGTTCACTGTTCTGACAAAGTCTTGCTGCAGCTTATTGTCAAAGGCCCCTCCGGCTTTCAGGTATTCGCTGATTCTAACCACAATTTCAACACCAAGTTCCAAAACCTTTGGTCTGACCTCAGAATCTAAATCCCGATATTCACTGTTTTCAGGACGAGTAGACAACCAGTCAGCCATATAACGATATTGAATCGCCTTGGCAGCATCCATCTGTGCCTGGAAGAAATCAGCAATAGAGTCCGGTTGTAAACCTGCCTGCTGTGCATCGATCAATGCTTTCTCAAGCACTTGCTTTTCTTGGGCCAAGTCTTCGACCGCACTGTGGTTTTTAGCCTTGAATAAGGCAACATCTTGCATGTAGGTCAAGCGCTGATTGATTAACTGAAAGATTCCATTCGACATTGTATCTGCAATCGTCAAGGTAGAGAGTGTCAAGCTGAGTAACCCTGTGAGAACAAGCTTCATGACTTCCTCAAAAGTTTTCAGAGCCTGGAACCAGTTACATTCCATTGATTCAGCCAGTTCATATTTCACCCAAGACCTAAAATGTCGGCCAGAACCAACAGTGCTTAAGACGAAGCCTGAATTTATGAACATCCATTTTGTGGACCTGCACAGAATTTTTTAATCTCTGTCAATATCTCTCAGCAGCTCACGAAGTTTCTCTTTATTCTCAAGACTCAACCGGTCAGCCAGGCTCACTTCGTGGGCAGATATAACTTTATAAAGGCTGTGGTGGGACCTCAGCAAGCGACGAAATGACTCAAGGTGAGTCTCAATCAGCCAGTCGTATAATTGAATATCCGAAAGTTCAAAGGTCAGATTTCTGCCAGGGGGATTCTCTTCAAAATCCTCAGAAACACTGATCTCGGACACTACGCCTTCATCAGAATCAGAATCAGAATCGCCAGAATAATCATCATCCTCATCGGGTTCAAGCCCTAGCCTGACAAAATCAGCCAGTGAAGCGCTGTCAATAGCCTCCATTTCTGACGCTGAAAAATGTGGGCTAAAACAGTATTCTAAATGTTCAGTTGGCAGATAAACAAAAGGTAGCAGGCTTACATCTCGGGGATGTTTATCTCTGGCGTTAACCAGCATGTTTTCCAGTTTGCGCTTATTATGCTCAGTTAAATCCCTGGAAATGATCTCAACAGTAGTATCCACCAAGTAAAACGTATCAGGAAAATCTGCCAGTAATTCAGCCAGATCTGCTTCATGGCTTTCCATCAGACTGTCGCTGATAACTCCCTTGAGACACCCGGCCCTTTCTGGAAAATTGTATTTGTACCAAGCCTTCAAAACAGTATCACATAAATCCAGCTTGTCATTTTTGGATAAACGTAAACTTAATCCCCTTCCGTCATCATAAGGATCATCATCAAGACGTAACAACACAGACAGTAAAGACTGGCCAAGATTATCAACACGATTCAGGCCAACCCCCATTTTTATCAAACGAATTATACAGGGAAGATTACGAAATTCGTGGTTATTGATCCTTTTTGCCATTTCGTTGATAGGGATCGCTCCCTCGCTGTCCTGCTCATGAACATCTACACCGAATTGAATAAGCAGCTCCAGAGATTGTTCATTGAGTCTACCCCCATAAATCAAATGGTGCAGGGGACTATTCCCGTCTTCGAGTTTTTCAGTGCTAGCTCCGGCCCGCAGAAGTAGCAGCGTTTTTCCCAGCCACGATGTATGCATAAGAGCGGCTGACAGGGCCGTTATGCCCTCATCATCAATGGCGTCAATGATGGCCGAATTGCCATTGGCATGTTCAAGCAATTTGGCCATGACTTCACTGCCACCGGCGGCATTACTGACGACGTGTAAGGGTGTCTTGCCCAGATAATCCCTGGCACTCAACTTTGCCCCCTGATCCAACAGGAAGCCTGCGATCTCACCCGGGTTCACGGTTGCCGGTGTGCGCCTTTGCTGTACGCTACAACTCTCCTTGCAAAACAGGTGTAGCAATGTTTGCTGTGCAGTATTCACAGGCTGATTGATATCAAAACCGCTTTGACCAAGGTACCATGCCAGCTTGTTTTTTATGTTTGGGTCCCGAGGCTGCAATGAACCATGCCAAAGGACCACACGATTGGGACTCCACGCCAGACAGCCAATATGCGTGGCCATTTTGGCATTAATATCAATTGATCGATCCTGCAACAGTGTGTCGAAACTCTGAATGTTTGCACAATCCTGAAAAAGAATATCGCACTGGCACTGGGGGAAACGAATCAATGACTTCGAGTTTTCGCTTGTGCTTACGCTATGACCATTAAACTGAGCATTTTCGGATATGACAAGATGCTCACAAACAACCACTGGAAAAGGAATGTCCAAAACATTTTTCAAATTATCAAGATTGGCCAGTACCATGGAAAACACCTTGGAGTAATACTTTTAACTAACGACTGGAATAGCCCCGATCAATGTTTACAAAATCCAAAATTGTTACAACAAACAAC